>JASFSF010000144.1:0-6377 GCA_050114555.1 Ignavibacteria bacterium | reverse complement strand
CTAAGCTGCTGCCCAGAACTGCAATACAGGATAGAACACAACTGCCAATGTTTTAGTAAACTGTGCTTATCTTTCTTGGCAAGTGCAGTTTACAAGTTGATTAATTTTAATGAACACCTTTAATAACAAACTTTTTACGTAACAGTTAACCCGAAAATCTCTAAAATGCCAAATGCGAACTTGCAGTCGGCTTGAGTCCACAATTTTGCCGTTGTCAAAATTAACTTATTTAGTGAACCTTCATTTTTTAATCATAATCACAACTTTTCCCAGTGGTTCATTAGCAGTTGCTTGCTATACACACAACTTTAAATATTCTTTACATAAATAAATTGAATAATGATGAGCTTTAATAGCATCTTCAATTGAATATGGGATGTCTCCATATCTTATGCTTGCTTTGCATTGTATGGCATCAATTAAATCATCACTTACTTCAGGGAAACCGATTTTTTGAAGAGAAGAAATCAGTTTTCTCAAATTGTGAGTATTTTTATAAGATATTTTACGACGTTGTAAAATAGACTTTAGAATTTTCTCCGTTGCTTGAAGTGAAGCCCACTTTGAATGACCAACATTTAAGTGATTGTGCAATAAGCTATCAACTGCGTATTTTAAATCTTCCTTTGCAGATTCACATAAACTATCTCTATTGGATCCCTTAGACAATAATTCAAATAATTCAGAGGCAAAGCCATAAACTTGTAAAATATTATTTTCTTCTTCTGGCGATAATTCAGAAGACAAATCTCTGGTTAAATCTTCAATAAAAGTTATTACATTTAGCAGCATTGTTCCATCTTGCACTGCATTTTGATTTAATTTGAATTTTCCATCAGCACATATTAAAGATTTCCCGAATATTAAAGGAATTTTCATTTTATATATAGAACCAGCAATAAGTAAGGCAACATATCCTTTAGAAAAATCCTTCTTTAATCGATTACCATATTTTTTGTCATACCAATCTGAAATAGTTTGGGTTAAATTCAGACTATCGAATTTGTCATCGGATTTAAATAGTTGAAATCCTCCCAACATTATTTGAACTTTATATTTTATAGCATATCTATGGACTGCATTTAGTGGACGAGCATAAATAGGAATTTTTTCTTCTCTCTGCTCTCTATCAATTTCGGAAATGCGATTTTCAAATTCTAAATCTGTTAACATATTCTGTGTGTATAACGGCGTGGTTGCTAAGGCGCAGCCCAAAACAACAATGCCATATTTATTAAATAATTGTTATTTATTACAAAACTTACATTTACAAATACAGCCGAACAGAAATACCAAACGAGAGAACAAATTTTATAATTACACAAATGTTGCAATCGAATTCACTGTCGCCTTGAGCAACATGTTAGGCATTATTTGTCCGGGAACTAACTCTATTTTTATGGATATAATTTGCAAAAATTTTGGCTCCGTCTTGTTTAAAAAAATCTATATTAGGGATTGGTGTAAATTCAATGATTCTTTCGATCTCTTTCCAAGTCATTTCATTATTTATGATCTCAACTTGTCTATGATGTTTAAATACACTGTTTCTAAAACCCATCTCCGTAAATTCACGAGCACTTTTATTTTCTTGCAGTACAATTTGCTTTTTCCCCAATTGTATACATTCTGTTATTGAATTATACCCTCCAGTTGTGAAAACAAGTCCACATGTACTCAAATCCTTCAAGTATTCATCTCTACTTACATAAGTCAAAATCTGTATTTTGTCTCCAAATTCTTTCCTTAGATCTTGCTCCTTATCACTTTTCCAGTAGAGACCAAGATATAATCTTATAACATAATTTTGTTTTATAAGTCCTTTTAGTAAAGTCTTTAGAACACCATGGTATAATCGATCTCTATTTTCACCTCCACCAAATGAGATAACAACTTTTCTTTTAACAATATTTGGTTTAAAACTTGTTTTCAATTTTGGGATAACATATCCACAGTATTTTAGTTTGTTATGTATTTGTTTAGATAAACTATAAGTCTGGGATAAATTAATAAAGTCTTTTTCACCAAAAACTATTATTTCATCATAAACATTTATTAACGTTGAATTCAATTCCATCCTAGGTGTAGTCGTCCACTCATGAAATTCTTTGGGATGGGCAGGAATATCCCGCCATAATAAAAGTTTTGCAAACTTCTTGCAAATCTCATTTTCATTGTACAACGTTCTTAGCTCTCCGCCGACTCCTAGGTGATGTGTACTCATAAAATACTCTGGTTCCACTATCTGAACTACTTCACGTATAATCCTTTTATAGAGAGTAATATAAGCCTGATTAATCACGCTTTTTTTTATTCGAGAATAAGTCAGTCTAGGCAATATTATTCGTTCATAATCAGTTTCTTCAAATCTGTTCGGAATTCTTTGCATACCTGTGATCAATAGTGTATTTATACCACGTTTAAACAACTCTTGGAGCACTGTATGGATTCTGTGTAAATGACCAGTTCCAGAGCCGGCAGGCGTATACACCACTGCTTGAATATGTGATCCTATTCCTCTTTCTCGTATTTCTTCAAAGAACTTCAATGATTGATTTTATCAAATAACTGTTAGTAAACAATTAACAATAGAGAATCACAAATAAGTAAATACCAATGAGAACTATTAAAATGTGCAATACACTCCAAAATGTATGAAGTCTTAACTTTGAGAGTATAGGGAAATCACTTTGATTCTGCTCTAACGCTTCTGATAGCCACTTTTTAATTTCAAGATTTGGGAATAACTTCTCAATATTATCTCTATACTTTTCTGCCCGATTTTGATGCCTACGCAAATGTTGATAATGTTTCATAGATATGAAAGTACCAAAAATACCAAGGATAATTAGAAAAAGTATTGCAGCTGTATCGCTTTTATTGATTGACTCATCGAATACGATAAAACCAATTATAACGCCAGAAATTGTAATCATTATGTTAGAAACAGTGGCTCTCAGTTGTTCATGATGCCTAGCATGGATCATTTGATCTTTAAAGAGCTCCAAAAGTATTTCCATTTCTTCTCTCATAATACTTTCTCCTATTATGCCTAACGGCGTGGTTTTTAAGCCGCCGCCTAACACAGCAATGTAGCTTAACTTACCAACGCAATATTTATTAAAAACTTCTTTTACTTAAACAACTTTTAACAACAGCTTAGTTCTGTTTATTAAACTTAAAAAACCTTAACCGACCGTCTCGAAGAGGCGGTCGGCTTGAAGAACAGGTTATGCGTTTTAATCAATTGACCAAGAAAACAATATTTTAGAAAACATTTTATAAAATTTATCATCACTTTCACTCATCAATTTAGATATCTCATCAAATCCCATTTCGTTTGAGCTAGTTGCTTTTGGTTGAATATATAATATTTCAATTTGATCTTGAGCAATGCTTGGTAGATATTTAGAATTTATTTCTGAAATTAAACCAGCAGTTAAAAGTTTTTTAATTAGATGCGAATACTTTGTTTTATAATTGGTGACTGAATTTATTTTAATAATGCCGTCAATAATCTCTTTCATTCCCACGTTCTGTGAAGCTAATAAATATTTATCTTGCTTTACACGGCGAGAAGCAGAATCTGTTTTGAATTCAATAAAAAGATGCTTGCCATTTTCAAGATATAAATAAAAATCAACTTTGTATGATTTGTCAATATCCAAATCCTTATATATAGTACCAATTCTAATTGGTAGCTCAGGAATTATCAACTTGATGTTACAATTGTATTTTGACTTAATAATTTCAGGTAAAGCACCAGCAACGATGAAATCTACTCTTGGTTCAGCTTTGTAAGCTGGAAGTTTCTTCCAATCATTAAGCCAGTTCAAAGTTTCAGAAATATTCATAAAATACTTTTTCTATGATAAAAGCACTTTTGGAATTATAATATCTCTCTTTTGATTCTTGGTATCTACGATTAGTTTTTGAATAAAAGAAAGGCATTCTTCTTTGCTTTCAAATTCATATTCAGCTTTTAATATTGATAAGACATCCTTGTCATCTTCAAAAAAATCAATTAGAGTTCCATAATCTGATAAAACATAAAACTTGTCATCTTTGTTTGTGAAAAAGTATCCACCACCTTCAACAAAAAGTAGTTTCTCAAGTTCATCGTATTTAGATTTCAAATTCATATTATAAGGTAAATACTTCTTTTTCATAGACGCATAACTATTACTTATACCGAATCGACGGTTTACGATTCGGCAGATATTCACGAATTATTTTCTTTTCTATCGACCGTGTTATTTTTACCATAATTACGCTAATCCCTTTTATTACAATTATTTAACTTGTATTTAATATTTTCCCGTTGGATGATATTCCCGAAAATAATTCTCATCTATCTTCCAGGAGTCTTACGGGCTTCTAACACCAATATCTCAAAGCACATTTTTACTTTTCATAAATAAAATTGCTGAATAGGATCAATCTAATAATCATCATCGGCTTCCGCCTACGCTAAACATTCAATGCACGGATCGTTTCGTGAAGTGTAGCTTCGGCGGATAAAACTCGTCCACCGTATATCAGGTACTGCTTTCTTCAAAGAATTCGGCAGATAAACATTTCCCCCACCATATAGAGATTTATTGAGGGGATTACATACTAACAATTGTAAGTTAATTTATTACATCGTTAATCTCAAATTCTTTCATCTAATGTCAGGCATTCTCAGTCTTTTAACAGCAGGATAACCAATTGAGTTTCTAATATTAATCTCTGCCACAGAAAACTCTTCTATATCTGTATAATAAATTGCAGCAGCATTAATTCCCTGCTCATCAATGAAATTAACAAGAGGTTCTATTGCAGTTATTTTATCAGCTTCAGGTGCAAGATACATTACAAAAGCAAGTATAGCTGCGACTGATATAATCAGGTAAATGTAATCCTTAATTCTTTTCGGGATTCTATTTTTCGCTTTTGCAATCAATGCATTAAATCTATTTAATTATATCAAAGCAGTAATTTCAGGAAAAACAATGTAGAACATTATATAAGCCATTAATAGAGTTAAAATAAGATTAAACGTTTGACCAAACACATAAAGTATAAATGGTTTGCCGCCTTTAAAGTGGCTTTTAAGCTGCCGGAAATCTGTGGCCAGTCCGATACTTACAAAAGCCAGACAGAAGAACCATCCTCTGAATGTTTTTGACAATCCTCTTATAACTCCGTTATCAATTACAACATAAGACATATCGCTGCCAATAATCTGGTAAATTACTGAGAAAAGTATTGATGCAGCAATGAACCCGATAATGAATTTCGGGAAGCGATGCCAGATCTCAATAGCCGATACTTTTTGCCCTTCTTTCCTATCCACTTTTGCTACCCAGTAAATAGCTACAAAGAATGCTATAACACCTATTAATACATTTTGAATCATTTTTAGAGTTGCTGCAACATACAGAGCGCGATCGCTTAAGAACGCACCTGCTGCTGCAACAGCACCGGTGGCATCAATTGTTCCACCCATCCATGCACCGCCAAGAATATACGGCATCCCCACAATCTTTATAAAAGGAGGCATAAGGATCATCATAATTGCTGTAAAAATTAATGATAATCCTACAGCAAGCGTTAACTCTTCTTTTTTCGCTCTGCAAGCTGAGGCAGTGGCAATAGCAGCAGATACTCCGCAAACCGAAACAGCTGCAGATATGGTTACATTCAATGTGTTCGATGGAAATCTGATCAGCTTCCTGCCGAACCAGTAAGTTGTAATTAAAACAACAGGTGTTACAACCCAGGCAACAAAAATTCCGGGAACACCAATTGAAAGTATTTTTCCGAATAAAATTTCTGCACCAAGAAGAACCAAACCTGTTTTAATGTAGTACTCTGTCTGAACCGCAGGCTGCACCCATTTCGGTGTTCCGATCGTGTTACTGATTATTAAGCCAAATAATATTGCCCACCCGGGGTAACCCAATCCATAATGGTTCATAGTTATATTGTTGGCAAATGCGTATGAAATTACTGCTATTAAAAACACAAACAAAAATCCAATTATAAAACGCATTAAGGATTTGCCCATTATTTTCAATCCAATTCCAAAGAAAACCGCAAGAATAATCATCAGTAATATCAGGTATGGAATCTGGTTGAACGACTCAACACCTGCTTTCTTTTTTAATACAGAAGATTTGTTAACAGCAGATCGCCATTTATCTATTGCATCAACAGCTGCCTGGTTCAACTCCCTTTTAGAAAAATTAAATGATGAGGCTAATTCTTCGGCTGATAATGCGTCTTGTAAAGCATTTTCTTCTATTAATATTGCATCCTTGTAGTTATCTTCAGCAATTTTCTTTTGCTCATTTATCTTTTCTTCACCGATTGTGAATGCATCAAGAGGATTC
>JASFSF010000143.1:0-6395 GCA_050114555.1 Ignavibacteria bacterium | reverse complement strand
CAATAATTCTACTGACAACCAAACGGACAATGGAATAATAGAAAAATATTGCTATGATAATTTGGAAACTAACTGCGATACCTATGGAGGCTTATACCAGTGGAATGAGGCAATGCAATACAGCACTGCATCCGGGTCACAGGGATTATGTCCGGATGGATGGCATATACCTATATGGAATGAATTACTAGAATTGCAAGATGCAGTTGAAGGCAATAGTAATACCTTAAAGGAGATAGGACAAGGTACAGGCGATGGTGTTGGAACAAACACAAGCGGCTTTTCTGCGCTACTTGAGGGTCGCCGCAGTCAACCTGATGGACTTTTCCGGTATTTAAACTTCCGTTCTAATTTTTGGAGTTCCACGCAGGACATTAACTCCATTACAGCAGCTGGCTTTCTATCATTGGCCTCAAATAATAGCGTTATGTACAACAACGTTTGGGATAAGGGATATGGCCATAGTATTAGGTGTTTGAAAGATTAGCTTAATGAGGAGTAAGTGTACAGTAATTTTGATAGTTATTTTTGGACTTAATATATCCCTTGCTCAGTCGGTGAGGATTAAGGTTAATACTCCCATTAGTAACAAAGTAATATTAACTTCTTTACAGGGCGAAAAAATATCGTTTATCGATACCAGCTTTATAAGTGGTGAAGGTAAGTTTGAATTTAATTTTGATGATATTAAATATCATCGTGGTTTCTATAGACTTTCGTTTAACAGTAATAAGTGGATAGATTTTGTTTATGATAATGAAAATGTAGAAATTGAAACGGATGCAACCAATATCCTTGATAGTCTTAAAGTAATTATATCTGAATCAAATGGGATTTATTATGAATTTGTAAAACTTAACAAAGACTATAAAACTAAAGCTGAATTACTACAATTAATAATTGCTCGTTATCCAAAAGATGATGATTACTACCAGATCACAAAAGAAAAACTCATTCAAATTCAAGAGGAATATCTAAACTTTGTTAATACTACCTCTAAGATCAATCCCAACTCATTTATTGCAAGATATGTACGGTCTGCGCAGCTGCCGGTCATTAAAACCAATATTCCTTTTGATAAACAAATAACCTATCTGAAAACTCACGCACTGGATAATGTAGACTTCTTTGATGACGGATTGATCTACTCAGATGTTTTTACAAATAAAACAATTGAATACCTAACTTATTATCGTAATCCCCAACTACCAAAAGAATTACTCGAAAAAGAATTTATGAATGCAGTTGATACTATCCTGACTAAAGCCAGAGTTAATTCAATTGTGTATCAGCATATTGTGGAGTATTTAATAGACGGTTTTAAGAAATTCGGATTCGATAATGCTATAGATTATATAGTTAATAATTATGTAATTAAAGATGATTTATGTCTGGATGAAGAACTTAGCAATACTATAGAGAGAAGAATTCAACAAGCAAGAAATTTTAATATTGGCAATATTGTTCCCAATATAATACTCCCGGATTCATCAGGTTTCTTGGTTGAACTTAATAAGCTGAGTACAGATAAAACCTTAATTATATTTTATGCTAGTTGGTGTCCTCATTGTCAGAATATACTACCTCAGATAAATGAACTTTATAAAAAACAGAATGAAAAGGAATTTGAGGTATATGCTGTTTCAATTGATACTTCAAGATCAGATTGGTTAGGCTTTTTAAGAACAAATAAGATGAATTGGATTAATGTATCAGATCTTATTGGATGGGATGGAAAAGCAACCACGGATTACTTTATTTATGCAACGCCAACGATGTTTTTGGTAGATAGTAAACAAAAATTATTAGGAGTGCCAAAGAATATTGGAGAAGTTCATAAAATGATTTTATAATTTCGTTTAGAGGAATTTTTCCAATTCCAACGTTTCCGTATCTTCCCACCACAATAATTCTTTTGTAAATTGTATATTCACATAGATAATATTTTTTATTATTACAAAATTCAAATAGTATGATCTTAATTGATGGGAAAGAAACAGCAAAAAAAATTCGTGAAGAACTTAAAGCCGATGTGCAAAAACTAATTGAGGAAGGGAAAAAAGTTCCGGGACTTGTGACAATTCTTGTTGGGAACGATCCTGCCTCAAAAATTTATGTTAACAGCAAGGGAAAAGCCTGCAAAGAAATAGGGATGCTTTCAAAGATTGAAGAAATTCCTGCAACGATAAGTGAAGTAGAACTGCTTGGTCTTGTTGAATCATACAATAATAATCCCGATTATCATGGGATTCTTGTGCAGCTTCCTTTGCCGGAGCATATAAATGAAGATAAAATAATTGAGGCTATTTTACCTGAGAAAGACGTTGACGGATTTCATCCGATCAGTATTGGGAAACTCGTTATTGGAAAGGATACCTTTCGTTCCTGCACACCGGCCGGCATCCAGGAACTGCTTATACGCTACAAAATCGAAACAAAAGGGAAACATATTGTTGTTCTTGGCAGAAGTAATATTGTAGGTAAACCAATAGCAAACATAATGCTCCAAAAGCAGGATCACGCAAATTCAATAGTCACAATTTGCCATTCTGCTGCTCCCGACGTATCTTTATTTACAAAACAGGCAGATATTCTGATTGCAGCGATAGGAGTCCCGGAATTTGTGAAAGCCAATATGGTAAAGGATGATGTAGTGGTTATTGATGTAGGTATTAATCGTGTAGAAGATTCATCCAAATCAAAAGGATACAGAATTGTTGGTGATGTTGCGTTTGATGAAGTATCGAAAAAAGCATCTTACATTACACCTGTCCCAGGCGGTGTAGGACCAATGACAATCGCGATGCTATTAAAGAATACGTATAAATCTTATTTAAATTATGGTGGATAAAATGGACCATAAAATATCTAATGAAGATGTCTCTGTTGAGTTTCTCGAGAAGACTTTAAGAGACTTCTATCGTAAGGAAGAATCCTGCAGGGGATGGGAAACAAATGTTGTTACTCAACCGAAAGCAGTGAACAATATTGTAAATTCAGGTGCAGCAAGAATAGCGGCGAGCATTGGTGTAGGTAAGGAGATTAAAGATAAAAATGTTGCGGAAATGATTGACCATACTCTGTTAAAACCTGAAGCCACTCCCGAAGATATTAAAATCCTCTGTGAAGAAGCGAAGAAACATTCATTTGCATCAGTTTGTGTTAACCCTTGCTATATCTCTATGTGCAAAAAATTGTTGGCAGGCAGTAATGTAAAAGTTTGCACTGTTATTGGGTTTCCGCTTGGTTCTACTACTTCTGAAGTGAAACAATTTGAAACCGAACAGGCTATAAAAAATGGTGCAGATGAAGTTGATATGGTAATAAATATTGGTCAGCTGAAAGCCGGGAATTATGATTATGTTGAAAAAGATGTTCGTGCAGTTGTCGATGTATCGAAAAAAAATAATGTTTTATCGAAAGTAATATTTGAAATTGCATTATTAACAGATGAAGAAAAAGTTAAAGCTGCTCTTATTTGTAAAAAAGTCGGTGCCGATTTTGTGAAAACTTCTACCGGATTCAGTAAAGGCGGCGCAACTGTTGGCGATGTTGCATTAATGAAGTACGTTGTTGGAAGTAATATTGGAGTAAAAGCGGCTGGTGGAATCAGGTCAAAAGAAGATGCCGACGCAATGATTGCAAGCGGGGCTGATAGGATTGGAGCCAGTGCAAGCGTTAAGATAATTTCCGGTGATAAAGTTGAAGGGGATTATTAGTCTGCCAAGGTTGTGTTATGGTATTGGATATAATAGTAAAAAAATCTGATGACGGATTTACTGCTGAAATTCCAACTATAAACGGCTGTGAAAGCTGGGCGCACGACGAGCAAACCGTCCTGAATAAAATAGTTGAACTCGCCTCTTTTTATTTGAACACTGACAAAGAAAAATTTAAAATTGATAAAGCACGTGTTAAATCAAATGTAACAGTTTATAAACTTGTGTTCAATAAATCAATTGGAATATAAAATCAGAACAGAAAAAAGACTAAATAAGATCAGAAATGTAATCGAGAAACGGCAGCCAAGCTTGAGGGTTGTAATTGAAAACGTTCACGACCCGCACAATGTGAGTGCGATTTTCAGAACATGCGATGCTGCCGGTATTCCGGTTGTATCATTGATTTATAATACTGAATCTTTTCCTAAAATAGGTAAGAAATCTTCTGCATCTGCATTTAAATGGATTAAGCGTGAACGTTACAAAAAAGTGAAAAGCTGCTATAATAAATTGAGGGAAGAAGGATTTAGAATATATGCTTCGCAGTTATCAGAGAATGCAAAAAACCTTTATGAACTGGACTATACAGGTAAAACGGCAATAGTTTTTGGAAATGAGCACAGAGGTATTTCAGATGAAGCATCGGAATTAGCTGATGAAAGATTTCTAATTCCAATGTATGGAATGGTTCAAAGCCTGAATGTTTCCGTATCAGCTGCAGTGACAATTTATGAGGCACTCCGACAAAGAAAACAGAAAGGGATGTACAATAAACCTCTATACTTGTCCGAAGAAATTGAATCGCTGGTCCAGGAATGGAGTAAAAAATAATTAATAATTGATAAAATTAAATGAGGTTTTCAAACGTTAAAAAAGTAAGGGGAGAATTATTGCTGCCGGGAGATAAATCAATATCGCATCGTGCATTGCTATTTTCTGCACTTGCTGATGGAACCTCCGTAATAAAAAATATTTCTGACTCTGATGATGTAAAAACAACCATTAATTGTTTAAAAGATTTGAATGTCGAAATAATTGAAAACGAAGATTCAATTATTGTTAAGGGAGTTGGCAGAGAAGGCTTTCAAGCAAAAAAATCCACAATTTTTTGTGGTAATTCCGGGACAACTTCCAGATTATTAAGCGGGATTCTCGCTGTGCAAAATTTTACAACGTCCATTACGGGCGATGAGTCTCTTTCATCACGACCGATGCAAAGAATTGTTGATCCGCTCGAAAGAATGGGATGTGAAATAGAAAGCAACAATGGCAAACTTCCTTTGAAATTTAATCCGCCTGAAAAATTAAAAGCGATAGAATATTCATTACCAGTTTCCAGCGCACAAATTAAAGGTGCTGTTCTATTAACCGGGCTTCATTCAAATGAAACTACAACCGTGATTGAAGATAATTTATACACAAGGGACCATACGGAGAGAATGCTCAATCTTCCTGTGGAGATAAGAAATAATAAAAAACATTCTAGGATATCAGGAAAATTTTATCCTTTACCTAAAGAATATTTTGTCCCCGGTGATATATCTACTGCAGCATTTTTTATCGTTTTAACACTGCTTATTAAAAATTCTGAATTAATTTTGAGAGATGTTTCATTAAACAAAAGTAGAACGTACTTCATCCAAATATTAAAAGAAATGGGTGCTGATATTACAGTTGAAAAAATCGGGGAATCGTGTAATGAGCACTTTGGAAATATTTTTATCAAAAGTAGTCAACTGAAAAATGTCAAAATCAATTCTGAGTTGATACCGGGAATAATTGATGAAATACCAATTCTCTCCGTTGCAGGAGCACTTTCGGAAGGAGATTTTTGCATCAAAGGAGCTAAAGAACTGAGAGTTAAAGAAAGTGATCGAATAACATCTCTTTGTAAAAATTTAATAACCGCCGGATTGAAGGTTCAGGAATTTGAGGACGGTTTTACTTGCAGCGGATCAATTACTGATTTGTTTCACAATTTTGATAGCTTTGGTGATCATCGAATAGCAATGACTTTTGCTATAATGTCGTGCTTATCTGATTCAGGCGGTAATATAGATGGATTTGATTGTATAAGTATTTCAAATCCCGATTTTTTAAATCAGTTAAAGAAAATCACAACTCGATGATCTGATGTTCAAACTTATCGATCTCAAGATCGTTGAAAATCTTATTTAAGAAATCATCACCGAATTTATTGGTGTAATAAATATAGTTTACAATTCTTTCCTGTAATTGACCATTTGGAAAAAGAAGATTGCCTGCACGATCGAGCTGCCTCAAAGTAACCTCAAATTTTTGCGATTGAGCCTGTTCAGCCTTTCCTTTTAGTTCATTTAACGAATTGAAAATTTTTCCCCGGTATTTTTTACTCGTATCTGCAATAGTTTTATCGAACTCAAACAACTTTTCTTTTAACTTATCAAAAGCAATCTCTACTTCATCAAGTGCTTCGGAAAAAATATCATCTACTTTATTTTCAGTAAGAGAATCAACTACACGCTTTTTAACATCTTCAACTCCAAGGAAAATATCGGTCAGTGAAACCTCATATTTATCGAGAGTCTTTTTAATATTTGCTTCAAGCAATGTTGCAGAACATCGCGGATAAATGATCGGATTTTCGATATTAAAAAATTTGTATAATAGTGAGACCTGTGCGAAGTAAGAGAT
>JASFSF010000142.1:0-6440 GCA_050114555.1 Ignavibacteria bacterium | reverse complement strand
TTAAACAATGAAGCTTCTGATTTTAAACTCTCTTTTTATTCAAAAGATTTTGATCTGACTATGATCGGCGGAGCAATAACACAGTTGAGGGAACTTCAGGGGAAATTAAGTGCTCAGGTTGAAATTTCAGGTGATCCGGATAATCCAAATTACAGTGGATTTGCTGACCTTAACAGTGTCTCTTCCATTTTGCTGGCAAATAACATTATGTACAATGCCCATGGAAATGCAACCCTGGATAATAAGAATATTTATATCGATAGTGTTTACATTCAAAATATTCCTGGTCTTTTAGGAGGAGGAACACTTTATGGGAGCGGAACAATATCTCATAATAATCTTTCAATCGAGAAAATAAATTTTCACGCTAACGGAACACTAAAAACCTTGGCAAAGGAGACAAGAGCTGTAAGTCCTACTATTTTTGGTAATCTGGCAATTCAAACTACCGGAGATTTAGTTTACACTTTCGAAGATGGCAGCAGTACTTTTGATGCCGACCTATTAATTAAGGATGGTGCCGATATAACGATCTCAACAGGGCATTCTGTCTTTACAAACACTTCAGACAAATTAATATATAGACATAAAGAATATTATGATGCATTTGGCGGAAAGTCTATAATTGATAGTCTCATTTCAGTCAGTAATCAACAACTTCAAAAGTTTAATAAAGATCGGATCAAAAGGGAAAATTTAAACCTTAGAGTGAAAATTAGTGTCGAAGATGATGCAAAAATGGTTCTGGAATTAGCTCCTGAATTCGATCAGAATCTAATAGCCTATCTGGGAGGTGAAATTCAATATAATCTGAATAATGACATCACCAGTGTACAGGGTGCGTTTAATTTGCTTGAAGGTTCCAGATTACAATTTATTAAACCCTTCGATGCTACAGGTACAATTGCATTTTTTGAAGAATTAGACAATCCCTATCTGGATATTATGGCCACTTACAGAGCATTTTATGAAGGAGCTTCCGATTCTACAGTAACAGGTACGGAAAAGGAAGTTGAAATACGAATAAGACTTGAAGGACCTTTAAAAGAATTGCAGGAAAATTTTAGAAATCAGAAGAATATTGAAGTTTATGTTCGTGAAAACCAATTAGCTGATTTCCAACTGGATGCAACTAAAAATTCATCCGACGCACTGATGTTTATTATTAGCGGAGTTTTTACAGATGATGCAACACCTCAGGAAAGGACATTGGCCGCTTCATTGATCACATCTTTTGCCGGTTCTTTGTTAGGTACTTTATTAAATGACATTGCAGGTGACTTGATACAAAGTGTTCGTTTACAAACCATTGGTAGTGAAACAAAGTTCAGTCTATTTGGAAGAATTGGAATTCTTAGATATGAAATTGGTGGCACTTCAAGAGTGTTTCAGGATTTCAGTAGAGCAAATCTTAAAATAGAACTTCCAACTCCAAATCTCCGTAATTTAATTTGGAGAATTCAGAGAAGAGATCCGTTCCTTGGAACCGCCGCATATGGAGAGATGATAAATGAATTTGGCGTTAAATATACTTTCGATTTCTGATGAAGAAAAAAGTTATTAACCTGTTTAAGAAACATCCCGGCTCTGCCTTTAAAAATAAAGAGGTGGCAAAAAAAATTCATATAAAAGATCCAGAAGATTATTCACTTCTTAAAGCAACACTTTATAAGTTGTATGAAGATGGATTCCTGGTAAAAAAAGGGAAACGTTATAAATTAAATACCTTACCCGAAAGTAACAGGCTTACCGGTGTGTTTCAAATTCATCCCGATGGTTATGGTTTTGTTACAGTATCTAATAAAAAAATTGGTGATATCTTTATTGCTGAACGACATACAGGAACTGCGTTTGACGGGGATAAAGTTGAAGTACTCCTTTTTGCTAAACAGAAAGGAAAAAATCTTGCCGGCCAGATAACAAGAATAATTGAGAGAAAAAGAAGAGAAATCATAGGAACACTTCATAAATCAAAATCATTCTACTATGTAACACCTGATAGTTTTCATATTCACAGGGATATATATATAGATAAAAATGATTTGAATAATGCAAGTGTGAATGAAAAAGTTATTGTCGGGGAGATTAATTGGGATTCATCAATGCATAACCCGGAGGGTATTATCAAAGCCATACTTGGTGAAGAAGGCTCCCACAAAGCTGAAATCGCCTCGCTGGCTAATGAGTTTAACCTGCCTGTAGATTTTCCAGCAAAAGTTCTAGATGAATCTAATAAAATTGAACTGGTTATTTCTGATGATGAATTGAGGGAAAGGTTGGACCTGAGAGATGATTTAACCTTTACAATTGATCCGGTTGATGCAAAAGATTTTGATGATGCACTTTCAATTAGATTACTTGACAATGGTAATTACGAAGTCGGAGTTCACATAGCAGATGTAAGTCATTATATTAAAAAGGATTCTGCACTGGATGTGCAGGCAAAATTAAGAGGGAATAGTGTTTACCTGGTTGGACACGTCATCCCGATGCTGCCCGAAAAACTTTCAAATGGTATATGCTCTCTCGTCCCGGGAAAAGATAGGTTAACCTACTCAATCATCTTTGAAATTACCTTAAAAGGAAAAGTTGTTAAATATGATATAGTTAAAACAGTTATAAAAAGTAAGCGAAGATTTACATACAAGGAAGCCCAGCAAATAATTGAAACAGATAACGGACATTTATCGCAAGAAATTAATTGGTTAAATAATCTGGCCGGTAGTTTACGGAAAGCGAGGATAAAAGCCGGAAGTATAGAATTTTTTACACCGGAAGTAAGTTTTGAACTTGACGAATCTGGGAAGCCTCTGTCCGTTACCCCAAGGGTAATTAAAGAAAGTAACATGCTTGTTGAAGAATTTATGTTGCTTGCAAACAGAACAATTGCAGAACACTTCTCTTACCCGCAAAATAATAGTAGAAATTCGATGGTGTATCGAATTCATGAAAAACCTGAATTAGAAAAGCTTGACGAATTCTCACAATTTATCCGGTCACTGGGTTATTCGTTTAATTCACACTCCCTGTCTGATTCAAAGGAATTGCAAAAATTAATCTCACAGGTTAAGGGTTCAGAGGAAGAAGCTGTAGTAAATGAACTGGCGATTCGTTCAATGGCCAAAGCCGTTTACTCAGTGTCAAATACAGGACACTTTGGTCTTGGCTTTAAATATTATACTCATTTTACTTCACCAATTCGGCGTTATGCTGATTTATTAACGCACAGAATGATACATAGATACATGCAAAAAAAAGACGGGGTTGTTTATTCGCTTGAACAATTGGAAGAGATTTGCGATCATATCTCTGCCTGTGAGCGAACCGCTGTTACGGCTGAAAGGCAATCTGTTAAAATGAAACAAATAGATTATTTAAAAGACAGGCTTGGAGAACAATTTCATGCGGTGATTTCTGGTGTGATGAGTTTCGGTATCTTCATAAAAATTACCGACATTCTCGCCGAGGGTCTCATAAGAGTGGGTGATTTAGAGGGAGATTTTTACGTTTACGATGAAAAAAAATATGCATTAATTGGCAGGCACACTAAAAAAAGATTTAGACTTGGTGATAAACTAACGGTAAAACTCGTTAGGGTAGATCAGGATCAACTTGAGCTAGATTTTATAACAGTTGACTAAATAGGAAGAGTAATGATAAAAAAAATCATAAATCTGTTATTGTTTGTTGTCTTTATTCAAACGAGTTCATTTGCTCAATTTGGGCAGAATAAAGTTCAGTATAAAGAATTTGATTGGTATTATATCCAGACAAAACATCTGGATATATATTTTACTAATGATGGTGAGATGCTTGCAGAGTTTACTGCGCATGCGGCTGAAGATGCTCTGGCAAAAATACAGGAGAGTTTCGGTTATCAGATTAATAACAGATTAACAGTAATAATTTATAATTCTCAAAACGATTTTCAGGAAACCAATGTTACGGATACGTATTTAAGCGAGGGTATTCAGGGATTTACCGAGTTATTTAAAAACAGGGTGGTTGTTCAATTTACAGGTTCATATAAAGCTTTCAGGCATTTAATTCATCACGAACTTACGCACGCAGTTATAAACGACATGTTTTACGGTGGTACGATACAAAATATAATTTCGAATAATATCTCCCTGCAGGTTCCAGGCTGGTTTAACGAAGGGATGGCAGAATACCAGGCTCTTGGATGGAATATTGAAGAAGATATGTTTATCCGTGATGCCGCTATTAACGAATATCTGCCGGATATAGAACAGCTCACGGGGTATTTTGCGTATCGTGGAGGGCAGGCTGTTTTCCATTACATTGCAAAAAAATATGGTAAAGAAAAAGTCGGTGAACTAGTTCACAAACTGAAAGGTGTCGGCAACATTAATGATGCAATGCAACAAACAATTGGTCTTGAGATAAAGGAATTGAACAAGAGATGGAAAAAAGATATAAAGAGAACCTACTGGCCCGATATAGAAGATACGCAAGACCCCGATGAATACGCAAAACGATTAACCGATCCGGAAGAGGACGATGGTTATTATAATACAAGTCCTGCCATTTCTCCAAAAGGCGATAAAGTTGCGTATATAACTAACCGTGATTACTTTTTTAGTTTATACCTAATGGATGCAAATACAGGAGAGGTGTTAACCGAACTTGCTGAAGGTAATATCTCCCCGGATTTTGAAGAACTTAATATTGTTTCACCAGGATTAACCTGGTCTCCCGATGGAAAAACTATAGCTATATCAGCTTTAAGCCATGGTTATGATATTATATATTTAATTGATGTTGAGGAAGAAGACTTTACCACGATTCCATTAAAATTTGGTGCTGTAAACGGACTCAGCTGGTCAGACGATGGCAATTATTTAGCCTTTGTAGGTCAGACAGCCCTTCAGTCTGATATTTACACTTACAATCTCGAAACAAAGGAAATAATAAATCTGACAAATGACATTTTCAGCGACAGTGATCCACAATGGAATCATGCGGGTACGGAAATATTTTTTGCTTCTGACAGAAATGGCTATTTGAGTGAAGATGATATACCGGACGATTTTAAGATTTACAACCATAACTATAAACAAAAAGATATTTTTTCGATAAATGTTAGATCACGTAGGATTCGTAGAATAACCAGTCTACCAAACAGCAATGAATTTTCTCCAATCATTAAGAATGATGATTCTGAAATTCTGTTTATTTCCGATCTCAGTGGTATCACTAATATTTATAGGAAGCGACTTGTCTTCTCTGAATCGGATGAAAACATAAATAATATAACAGAGATAAACGTTACACCGGTTACGAATTCACAAAGCGGGATAAATCATCTCTCTGTATCTAAAGATAGCAAGAAGCTGGTATTTACCTCACTTTACGGTCGATCTTATAATATATTTTTAATGAATAATCCCTTTGAATCAGAGCTAGGAGTCGATTCACTACCGCTCACAAAATATCGAAGAGGCTATCTGGATCTGACTGCACCTGAGATATCCGGCAAAGGTGAAAAAGAAAAGGAGCAGAAAAAAAGGAAATATAATGTCAACGAAAATTCACCGTTTTTTGCCGGGAACTTCATAGATACATCAAAAACTAAAAGTGATTCCATAGAAACGGATTACAGCAATTACATCTTCGGGGTGAATGAAGATTTGAGTGATGTTGTAGAAGATGAAGAGAGTACAGTATTCGATTTGACAGATAATTTAGATAAGAACGGTGATTATTACGTAAACAAATATAAGGTTTCATTTGGTCCGGATTTAATCTATGCAAATGCAGGTTATAGCACTCTCTATGGATTTATCGGGACAACAATTCTCAGCTTCAGTGATGTTCTGGGCAATCACAGGTTGATTGGTTTAACAGGACTCCAGATCGATCTGAAGAACAGCGATTACGGTTTGGCCTATTACTACCTTGCCAAAAGAATAAATTGGGGAATTCAAGGATTTCACACTGCTAGATTTATCAGGCTTCTTAGAGGCAATTCTGCAAACTTATTCCGCTATAGGAATTTTGCTATAGTGGGATCAGCGAGCTACCCGCTCAGCCGATTTTACAGGATTGATCTTGGACTAAGCTGGATGAATATTAAAAGTGAAAACCTGGATGATATAGGTGAAAACCTGGAAAGTGTTTCATTCTTTGTCCCTTCAGTAAGTTTTATCCACGATAATATACTATGGGGATACACATCACCCATTGAAGGCACCAGGTACAGATTTGATATTTTGGGTAATGTTGGTATTAATGATTATGATAAGAGCTTTGTTTCTGCTCTTGGAGATTATAGGACTTATTTCAGGTTCTTTACAGATCATTCGCTTGCTTTGCGGGTTTCAGCAGGTATTTCCGAAGGAAATAATCCACAAAGATTTTTTATCGGTGGAATAGACAACTGGATAAACAGAACTTACGCAACAACCGAAGTGCCAATT
>JASFSF010000141.1:0-6460 GCA_050114555.1 Ignavibacteria bacterium | reverse complement strand
ACCTGGTAATGCTTCAGAAAGCAACTCACCCCATTCTATAAAAATTACCGATTCCCGATCGTTGATATAATCCTGCCAACCTATGTCATACAATTCTTTTATATTTTTTAACCGATAAAAATCAAAATGGTATGCCTTAATTTCTCCCTCGTGCTCATTTACAATAGTGAATGAAGGACTATTAACATTATTGATGCCAAATTCATTTAATACTTTTTTAATAAAAAATGTTTTACCCGAACCTAGATTTCCGTTTAAAACAATTATCACTCCTTCGGAAATTGTTTTGGAGAAATCTCTCGCTAAACTATCCGTCTCATTTGGGTTAATAACAATTTCAGATTTAAAAGATCTCAAAATTATTTAGGGTTTAAAGTAATTACAGGTAGTATCATCTCTTCTAAAGATATACCACCGTGCTGGAATGTGTCTTTGTAATATGATAGAAATTTATGATAATCAGTTGGATACACAAAATAATAATCTTCTTTTGCAATAATATAATTTACCGTTACACCTCTTTTGGGCAATTTATATTGGGCAGGATTCTTAATGTAGATTGCATGTTTATTATCAACTTTAAGATTTCTTCCATATTTAAATCTAAGATTTGTTGATGCATCACGGTCACCCAGTACTTTGGCTCCCTTCAAACACCTGATGCTGCCATGATCGGTTGTTATTACTATTTTAGCGTTACTGATCTTTGCAATTGATCTAAAAGTAGCAAGCAGCGAAGAATGAGTGAACCAACTGTTTGTTAATGAACGATATGCTGATTCATCTGGAGCTATTTCTTTTAACAGGTCCGAATCGGATCTTCCATGTGCAATCATATCCAGGAAGTTCACAACAACTGCTACCAGATTAATATCCTTGTACGATAAAATATTCTGTTCAAAATTTCTACCAAGTTCAGGATCGATAATCTTAATATATTTCAGATCATTATTCAACCTTATCTTTTTCCTATCCAGCAACAATTGAAGGAGTTCTTTTTCATATTTGTTCATACTCCTTTCATCATCATTTTTATCATCCCACATATCTGGATAATATTTTTCAATTTCACCAGGAAAAAGACCACTGAATAATGAATTTCTTGCATAAGGAGTTGCTGTCGGTAATATCGAGTAATAAAAATCCTTTTCAATATTAAACAAATCAAGCAGATGGTTCTCCATTACCAACCATTGGTCCAACCGAAGACAATCAAGTACAAAGTAAAATACAGTTGAGTTCTCGTTCTCGAGATGATTTATTACAAATTTATCAGTTATCTCAGTAGTTAATGTTGGTGTATCAATATCGCCCGGAGTATTGATCCAAGTTGTATAATTTTTTTCAACAAATTTTGAAAATTCCCTGTTTGCTTCCTTTTTCTGGTCATAAAGTGTCTGTTGCAAACCAATCTCAGGATGTTTATCCAGTTCTATATCCCAATCAACAAGTTTTCTATATATGTCAATCCATTCAGCAAAATCCAGATTCTCCATTAACGCTTTGGATATTCGATTGAAATCCTGAAGATAGTTGCTTGCGGCGTGCTGTCCGGAAATTTTTTTACCCTCCAATATTTTTTTACAAACAAGTAACACTTGACTTGGATTTACAGGTTTAGTCAGGTAATCACTTATTTTTCCACCAATCGCTTCATGCATCAAGGTTTCCGCTTCGTTTTTAGTAATCATTACAACAGGAATGTTTGGCTTGAGTAATTTAATTTTGCTTAAAGTCTCTAGACCTCCCATCCCGGCCATCATTTCATCCAGAAAAATAAGATCATAGTTATTTTGTTTTACAAGTGAAATTGCATCTTCGCCATTGGTTGCCGTATCCACTTCATATCCCTTTTCACACAAAAAGATAACATGAGATTTTAGAAGCTCAATTTCATCATCGACCCATAAAAGTTTGTTTGATTCCATACCTATACTAATTATTTGCTCACTTTAATTTATACATAATAATACTGATTATTTGACGGGAATCAGCTTCACAAAAGAATTACTGAATTGTTATGTTAACATCCAGGCCAGCTTCATTTGTAGTTGTGGGTGGAATTCGGGCAGCGCCTTCCGGTTCAACAGATGTACGTTTATAAAATATTGAAATATTCACTTTGGAACTTATCGTATACCTGATTCTTGGCTCCAAAGTTGTTCTGATCGTTCCATCCTGGGGTATACCCGATTCCCTAAAATCGTTCATTTCAAATCGTACAATCGAGTTTTGAGCGTACGAGTAGGAAATTGTAAATTCAATATCATTTTTCAGTGAAACTCCAAATAGCGGCAATTCGAAACCAGATTTCGAATAACTTGCAGAAATTCCGATGTCTTTTGAAAATGTTTCAGTGATATTTGATGTAGTGATACCCAGATCATAACTGCTTCTTGTAGAATATTTTATATTACCGGATAAATTTCCACCCCACAACTGTCCAAACGTAATGTTCAATCCTATCAAAGGTGAAAAACCATAATCAATTTTTTGAGTCTGGATTTCCTGACTACCTCCTCTAGTTAACTTCCAGCCTTCACTGTAATTTGACGTATATGCATGGTCTAGTGATACTCTACTCGTAAAAACATTAAATAATGGGAGTTTCTCAAGTCCGCTCCAGCTAATCCTCCAGTTTGCCCGGGGAATATACTTTGCAATCTCAGACAGGATAGATGATGTTTTAGCCCAACCGAGAGTTTCAAATCCTTCAATAAAAGCTTCGGACAAATTCTTGCGTGGATCCGGTGCATTTTTATCATATAATTCATTAACCTTTTTAATTCCCGTATCAAAAAAAGGTAAAGGTAAGCTTAGAAATGAACGATTTATATTCCCTGTAGATGTAATATTTGAAACAAATAAATTTCCTTCTTCATCAGTTGATAACGTTATACTTTTATTCATTCCCCACCCAACTCTCCATGTTACATCAATTCTTGCTCCTTCCCAAAGAGGGCGAGATGTTTTAAAGTCGAAAGAGTTTTTATCTGTAAAAAGATCGTTTAAATTCGAATTGGCTAGATTAGTCCTGGGACCGGCATCCTGACTTAGTCCAAGCATAAATGCGCGGGATGGACCTGAACCAGGATTATACGAAATGCCCCAAAAATTATTAAACCCGGTTCCAGTACTTGCTAAACCCGATTTGGTGACACTGTTTGAATTTGTAAAGTTGAATGTAAAATTATCCCAATCGAAGAAAATTGCTTTGGCTGAATTCTTTAGCAGATTCAAGAATCTGGAGAAAATAGGAGGTCTTCCTTCATCACTTGTCGTTGTAGAATCCGATTCGGATTTTTCTGTATCCAGTTCTATCTCACCATCACTAATATCAACTAATCCCTGGGTTTTAACTCTGGTTTTATTATTTCCTCTTTGGTTGTTATTATTATCTTCTCCAAACAGCGGTTCTGTTAAAGCTTTCCATCGCAACACTAAACCAAAGTTTTTTCTACTTGAAAAACCGGCACTCCTGCCCAACTCTTTCTGCCTTAGATCATTATTCCAATTATACTTAACACTATAACCAGCGGTTATCGTAAAGAATTTATTAATATCCCAAAGCGATGGTAATCTCGGGAGTAATTTTACATCAAACGACTGCTGGTATTGAAAATCTTTACCGAATCCCTCTCCACCAAAAATATCACTCCATATTTCCCCTTCAGTTCGTTCATTATCATCTGCGTCAACAAGTAAATATGCTAAAGAAGATCTAATACTAACAGTGTATGTTGTGTTAATATTTAAAATTCCTCCTTCTGTTATTCTCCACCCAAAGTTAAATCCTCTTGTAGTCGAAAAATCTCTTGATACACTGGTATTGGTAGGATTCCCTAACACTATTCGTGTAGTGCTGCTGTTCCGATTTCTTTTAGCTGATAATGTTGCTGTAAAATTTTGTGGGGTGAAATACACCTTTGCATTTTTATAATCATCAAAGATGCCTATAAGCCAACCAATAACCGGAATATCTGCAGGTTTGAAATATAGATCAGGACTAAAATTAACAGCATAATTCATGCTTGCATTCCAGACCCAGTTTATACTTTTTTGTATCGTTGGGGATCGTCTGAATGAATTATTATAACTGAATCCGAAAGTGAGTGCATTGAATGAATCCCTTATATACCAGATGTCAGTAGGAATTACAAGTTTTACCCCGGAAGCAGAGAACGAATTTTGTACATTTAACGTTTGCGTCGCTGAACGAAGTTGATCTGGTGTTTGAACTGATACTCCGGAAGTATCGGGTCCGGCAGCTTCCAGCTGACCCACAGCTTCTTCTACTAAAACGTCTGTACCCGGAATATAAAGTGGTTTGCTAAGAGATTCAGTATGAGAAAAATTAACTTTTAAATTACTTTTTGGCATACTGAAAGGAAGAAGTTTTAAAACATCCAGGGTCGTTGAAATATTCCAATTCCTACTTTCAGTTCTCGAACCAAATTGTTCAGATAGTTTATGAAAATATGGATTTGTTTCATTTAAATTTCCGCTGACAGTAAGGAGATCGGCAAATTTTATTTTTCCTGCAACTCTATATGCCCAACCTGGAGTATCCTCTGCTCCAACTACTCTAAGTTCATTTACCCAAACTTCACCTGATAATGGGCCAGGATTAAATCCATCATCCAGGTTAACTATACCAACAGTTAAAAACCTTACCGAGATTAGTGATGGATTTCCCTTTATCTGATAGAAGTGACCAGGTAAACCTGCTACAGGCTGGCGGATTATCTGGTTTGCCGAATCCGGAGTTTGCTGCTTAATTGCAGTTAACTCATCAAAATTTATTGAAATACCATTCCAATCAGGGGTAACGGGCTGACGATACTCATAATAATTATTGGTATCTGTTCCGAAGCGGAAAAAAACTTCTGCCGAATATTGACCTGCTGCTGAATCATTAAATGAAATAGATGTAGGTGCAGGATCCATTTCACCATGAATAAATAATTTCATTTCGGAATAATTAAAAACGTCAAGCGGTCGGAATAAATATTTTACAGCTTCTCTCGATTCTCCGTCCTCTAAATCAGTTATTCGCAAGTTTAATGATTGCTCGTTCTTAAAAATCTCTTCATCGGGTCGTGTTCTGTCACGCTCCCTGAACACACCAGGAGGACTTGTGTACTCCTGATTTTCTTCAAGACTCACAACTTCAATAGAAAGTACAGTATCTTCCGGAATTAACTTTTGCCACTGGCTGCCAACAAGATTAAAATCGGCGATCTGAATATGAACAGGTTCCGAAACACCAGTAACAAACATCCTGATAGTTTCAACATTAGAAAGGCTTGCAAGTCCAAAATTAAGCAGCGTATCTTTTAACGGTACCCGGAATAAAAACCACCCGGCACTTGTGTGCCCGCCTCCTGCTCTAAAAGGATTGGAACTCGTAGTATCGAAATTTACTTTATATCTAAAAAAGCTGTTAGCGGTATTTAGCGTACCTGATCTATTTAAATCCTCTGTGTCCGGCAAGCGTCCCACATCAGTTAAAATAGCATTACCTTCAGTTCCATTTATATTATAGTAATTTATAGGATTCGTTACTTGTCCTTGAACCAGTGCAAAATTATCACCTGATGGATCTGATTGGTCAGATGCTAGACTATAGTTTATTCTTTCCTCAACATCCGTGAATCCATCCAGTCCTGTATCCTCACCTTCATCAATACCCTGATTACCATTAATATCTTCAGTGTTCAAATCACCATCAGGAATAACATCTTCACTAATCTTTCCAATATCTATAAATAAACCAGCATCAGGATCTTCCGGGGCATCCTCAATTCTCATCCAGAATTCAAGAAACTCAATGTTCTGTTCCACTAAATTATTAGCTGTTGTTGACAGCAACTTTTGGGTTCCACCCCATTTCAGACTGTCCGAAACGCCCTCTGCAGGATCCCAGTTATAAGTACCAACAGAATCCGGGTAATACACAAAGTCTAATACTGTTACCTGCTGATCCTGCCTGGCAACTTGCTTTTTATCTCCATAAATATCCTGAACCGTTACTATTCCGGGAGTAATATTGTACCAGAAAGCTTTAGATTTATATGGCATCCTCTGGAGTTTAGTTAATCCTTCGAGACCTGGTATCATATCAGGAGGGCTTAAATCTTTCCAAGAGGTATATCCGATACCTACAGGAATTATCTTTTTAGCCCCCTCAAAATCATCAATATATGCTATACTTTTACCTTCATCGGATGCGATTGTACTCTTCTTAGTATTTGGATCTGGATTCATGTAGGCGTATTCGCCGGTAAAACTAAAATCAGACATTTCGCGGGTTGATATAACATTGTCTAACAGTTTAGTAAGAAATGGAAGCTCTCCGGAAGTTCTGAAATCTACACCCATTATGGTGTTGCTTAGCGGTTCTTCTCCAATGCGGAACTTATCACTAAGAGTCTGCTGGTTCAAATTCATTATAGTTAAT
>JASFSF010000140.1:0-6504 GCA_050114555.1 Ignavibacteria bacterium | reverse complement strand
TTGGACCGGATGCTTCAATTGTAACCCTGATGGTTGATTCCGGGTTAAGATATATGAGTACTGACGTCTATAGAATTTAATTTGTCTGTTGATTAAACCAAATCACCAATTCAATAAAAGGAGGAATATAGTATGGAAAAATTTGTTAAAAACAGGATCCTTATTTTATTCCTTCTGATTGCTACTATGAATTTAATATTCAGTGGTTGCTATTCGCAAAGAGAGGTTACAAATACTGATGATAAGAAATTGAAAATCTCAAAAATATTGCTTGATAATGATAATATTGTTGAATTTACAGATGATAGCCTTGGATATGCATATTTATACAACGATGAAATTATAAGAATTAAAGAAGATGGTGAGCAAGAAGTCATCCCGCTTAGTTCCGTGAAAACCATGTACTCTGAAGAATTTGATATTCACAAAACCATATGGTTCGGAATTGGTTGTGCGGCAATATTATACCTGTTAGTCCTGGATCTGTTCGCTACCAGCCTGGATGGCAATTCATTTGGGGGTTAAGATTTGAGTGATATCAAATAGATTTTATTGTCAATTATGTAATAAAAATGGGGCGAGTTATATTTATTATTTAATAAAAATTATATTTTAATTAAATAGTAAAAGAGTCATATCTTTGTAATATTTAACAGGCTTACTCCGCCAAGAAGATGGAATACATTAAAAAATGAAAAATTCTTATTTCGATTTAATTGAGCAAAGTTATTATTTCCCGCAGGAGGGATTCGACCTTAGAGATGGCTTCCTGACTTTTCATGGAGTATCGTTAAAGTATCTTATTGAAAAGTATGGCACTCCCTTTCGTTTTATCTATTTACCAAAAATTGGGGATCAGATCAAGAAAGCGCGCAACCTGTTTAACCGGGCAATTAAGAACAATTCTTACAAAGGTGAATATCATTTTTGTTACTGCACAAAATGTAATCACTTCTATCATGTAATTAACGAAGCACTCAAACACAAGGTTAACATTGAAACCTCATCTTCATTCGATATTGATCTGATCTTGTATCTTCACAAACAAGGAAAAATAGACAAAGACCGTATCATAGTTCACAACGGATATAAAACAGACGACTATCTTAATAAAATTATTAAACTACATGAAGCAGGATTTAAAAATCTGCTTATCGTACTCGACAGTACGAATGAGTTCTATAAACTTCTAAATCTAAAGACAGATTTTGTCCTTAAAATCGGTCTGCGAATGGCAATCAACGAAGAAGCTCAATCGGCAAATTATACTTCCCGTTTGGGAATACCACATACAGATATGATTAAATTCTTTACTGAGAATATTCGGGATAATGATAGGGTGGAACTAAAAATGCTTCACTTCTTTGTTGATTCCGGTATTAAAGATACACCTTATTTCTGGGGAGAATTTCAAAGAGCTTTAAAACTCTATGTTGAGCTTAAGAAGGAGAGTAAACATCTTGATTCACTTAATCTCGGTGGAGGTTTTCCTATTCGTAACAATCTTGGATTCGAATATGATTATGAGTATATGATTAACGAAATTATAACGAATATAAAAGATGCTTGTTTAAAGGAGAACATTGCAGAGCCTGATATTTATACAGAATTCGGTAAATATACGGTTGGAGAATCCGGCGCAATTATTTTCGAGGTACTTGAACAGAAGCAGCAAAACGATACTGAAACATGGTATATAATAAACAACAGCTTGATAAATACAATTCCGGACTCCTGGTCAATTCAGGAAAAGTTTATTCTGTTACCTATAAATAAATGGAATAATGAATACGGCCGTGCAAACATTGGCGGCATAAGTTGTGACCACTCCGATTACTATAATTCTGAAGATTTTAACCAGGAAGTTTTACTGCCCAAATACAGCGATACAGATAAAGTGCCGCTATATATTGGATTTTTCCATACTGGCGCCTACCAGGATTCCGTAAGCGGGTATGGCGGAATAAAACATTGTCTAATCCCCTCACCCAAGCATGTTATTATAGACAGAGACGATAAGGGAAATATTATTGATACAGTTTACCGCGATGAGCAGTCTGTTAATGAGATGCTTAACATCTTAGGATACAAAGAAGATGAATAGGAACTATGCTGGAATAGAAGATAAATATTCCGGCTTTTCCGGTTCTGCGATCTTGCTCCAGTCAATACCTTATGATGGTACAAGCACGTGGGGAAAAGGTGCAGATAAAGCATTTGAAGCATTTATGGAAGCCTCTGAAAACATGGAGTTGTATGACATCGAAACTGACTCGGAAGTATATAAAAAAGGTATCCATATTTTACCTGAAATAACTGAGACGAGCTCTCCTGATAAAGTTTTCAAAACAGTATTGAATAAAACAAAAGAATTGTTGAACACGGATAAGTTTTTAACTTTTCTTGGTGGTGAACACTCAATAAGCATAGGTATCGTAGAAGCATTCAAAAATAAGTTCAAGGATTTGACAGTTCTGCAATTAGATGCGCATGCCGACTTACGGAAGGAATATCTTGGTTCTGAATACAACCATGCTTGTGCGATGCACAAAGCATCAACAACAACAAATCTCATCCAGGTTGGAATCAGAAGTATGGATAAATCGGAAAAAAAATATCTCAAGCCACAAAAATGTTTTTTTGCCGAAACAATGTTTAATCATACTGACTGGATAGAAAAAAGCCTCAGCCTGATGACAGAGGATGTTTACGTTACAATAGACCTTGATGTTCTTGATCCTTCAATTATGCCCGCAACAGGCACTCCCGAGCCAGGCGGACTCGATTGGGACACTGTAATTCAGTACCTTCGGAAAGTATTTGAACAAAAAAATGTGGTTGGATTTGATATAGTTGAGCTGGACCCGATTGCCGGCTTAAAGGCTCCAAATTTTCTGGCGGCAAAACTTTATTACAAATTATTATCATATAAATATTATGAAGAATAAGGGAACTATCTCACAATTTATACTCGACAATTTTAAGCATTTTAATGCTGCGGCTCTGGTGGATGCAGCCAAAGCTTATGAGCAGCAGCTTGTGCAGGGAAATAAAATGATGATCACCCTTGCCGGTGCAATGAGTACCGGGGAACTTGGAAAAACCCTTGCAGAGATGATCCGGCTGGATAAAGTGCATATAATAACATGTACAGGAGCGAATCTCGAAGAAGATATTATGAACCTGGTTGCTCATTCACATTATAAGAATGTTCCCGGGTACAGACATCTTACACCTCAACAAGAACGGGAGCTACTTGATAAAGGATTAAATCGTGTTACAGATACGTGCATACCCGAGGAGGAAGCCTTTAGAAGATTACAGAAACACCTTTTTGAAATCTGGCAGGAAGCAGAACAGAAAAGTGAGCGATACTTCCCTCACGAATATATGTACCGGATGTTATTAAGCGGTACGTTAAAGCCATATTATGAGATAGATCCAAAAGACAGTTGGGTCCTTGCCGCTGCGGAAAAAAATCTTCCTCTTGTTGTGCCCGGCTGGGAAGATTCCACAATAGGAAATATCTTCGCATCGAACTGCATAAAGGGAGAGTTGCAAGCTAAAACAGTAAAGTCGGGAATTGAATATATGATGTGGCTAGCCGATTGGTACATAAAAAATACTAAAGAAAACGGAATCGGATTTTTCCAAATTGGTGGCGGTATTGCGGGTGATTTTCCCATATGTGTTGTCCCGATGCTCTATCAAGATTTAGAAAAAAAGGATACACCTTTTTGGTCGTATTTCTGCCAGATATCTGATTCAACGACAAGTTACGGTTCATACTCGGGCGCAGTACCGAATGAAAAAATTACCTGGGGAAAGTTGGATACAGATACTCCAAAATTTATAATAGAATCGGATGCATCCATTGTTGCCCCACTGATATTTGCGTACCTTTTAGGTTATTAGATTTTAATTCTGATAATAATCAAAAACCAGATGCTAAGTTTTCTCGTTCTAAAATAAATCCTGCAAATTGGAATTTTTTTATCAAAATTTATGTTTATATCCATGATTAGAATCTGAAATTAAAGTTATGAATAATATAAAAGACACATTTATCACAAAATTTTTAAAGCAGGAATCGGCAGGCGGGATACTGCTTGTATTTGCTGCTATACTTGCAATCATACTCGCAAATTCACCGCTAAATTCTTATTACAAACTATTAATTGACACACCCGTAGAAATTAAGATAGGCGCCCTGGAAATTGCTAAACCTCTGCTGCTCTGGGTTAACGATGGACTGATGGCAGTATTCTTCCTATTAATCGGACTTGAACTGAAAAGAGAATTTCTGGAAGGTGAATTGTCGGATAAGAAAAACATAATATTACCGGCAATAGGCGCAGTTGGAGGAATGGCTATGCCTGCAATTATATATATATTATTCAATGTTGGTGATCCCGTTGCATTAAAAGGCTGGGCTATATCCTCAGCAACAGATATCGCCTTTGCTCTCGGGGTACTTTCACTTCTCGGTTCCAGGGTCCCGATCAGTATGAAAGTTTTTCTCACTTCTCTTGCAATATTTGATGATATAGGTGCGATATTAATCATAGCATTCTTCTTCACCAGTAATATTTCAATCACAGCACTAATCATCGTTGCATTATGTATCTTTATTCTGTTTATTTTTAACAAACGGGGAATCACTTCAAAAAGTTTATATATTGCTATAGGCATAGTAATGTGGATCGCTATGCTGAAATCAGGTGTGCATGCCACATTAACCGGTGTGATCCTGGCAATGTTTATTCCGAATAAATCATCAATTGAAAAAGAGGAATCGCCATTAAAAAGTCTTGAGAATGATTTACATTCTGCAGTTGTTTTTATAATTCTTCCGTTCTTTGCTTTCTGTAATTCAGGAATAACATTTAGCGGGATGGGTTTTGCTGATCTATTTCATAACATAACTCTCGGTATAGCATTAGGCCTCTTCATTGGAAATCAAGTGGGAATTTTTTCTTTATGCTTTCTGACAATAAAACTTGGTCTTGCTGAACTACCAAAAGGATTAAACTGGAAATCATTGTACGGTGTATCCATACTTTGCGGAATAGGATTTACTATGAGCCTGTTTATAGGATCTCTTGCTTTTGAAGAAACAGGTGTTAATCTAATTTTTGATGAGCGTCTTGGAATTATTCTGGGTTCACTTATTTCAGGTATTCTGGGATATATTGTATTAAGAGTAAGTTTACCATCCAACTCCGCATCAAGTTGAAGCAGAGTACTAAGAACAACAGTTAGCGGAGCTTGCGTGATGGTTGCAGAAGGAAACAGAGAAGTTAAATAGCAGTATTTTTTACAAATTGAAATTAGTCTTATAAAGCACTAATTTTAAATTGTTAATTTATAATTGAAATTTTGGTGGTGTGGGAACGATTGATTTATGGGTGGAGATGAAATACCTTAGATTAATTTTCAATATAAAACGTTTATAAGATTAATGAAGATTCAAAAAATTTTTGTTGTTTTACTTTTCATTTTCTTTATTCCTTCATGCGATATACTAAATCCGGGAGGTACAAGTTATCATAATAGAATTTTTTTCTCCTCAAGCCGCTCAGGCAAAGAGCAGCTATATATGATGAACCCGGACGGAAGTGATATAAAACAAATCACAAGCGGGGAATACTGGCATAAAAACGGAAGATGGTCACCGGATGCAAAGAAAATTGTATGCAACACAGAAGAAGGTATAACAACGGCTGGAATTAATATGATTGTAATTAATAGTGACGGCTCAAACAGAAAGCTTCTAGGCTATGGTGGACAAAAGTCTTGGCATCCAAATGGGAACAAAATAACTTTTTCTTACATGCCAAGTACCGAATTGGGTGACTTAAGTAGCTATATTTATATTATGAATATCTATAGCACAGAAACAATGAAAATTACAAATAATTATGCCATTGTGGACAGTGATCCTAATTTTTCACCTGATGGAAATATGATAGCATTTTCATCTGACAGAGATTATTTAACCGGAACTTTTAGAAGTGAAATATATACAATGGGTTTTGACGGTGATAATCAAAAACGGTTAACTTTTACTAATGACTTAATAAACTTAAACCCTTGTTTTTCACCTGATGGTGAGCAGATAATTTTTAATTCGAGTGGAAAAATTATGATAGTTAATCTAGACGGGAGCGTATTCAAAGAACTAACCAAAGGAAGCGATATTGATCTAATATTTGTGTTACCCAAATGGTCTCCTGATGGCAGTAAAGTAGTTTTTATCGCCAGGGATACAGATGGTTCAGCAAGAAGTTATATATACATGGTTAATATAGACGGAACCAACTTACATAAGGTGATAGATGATGATTCAGTTACTTCCTGTGATTGGTCAAATTAGAATAATTATCAAATAAAATTTGGCGGTGCTGGTAACACCGCCATTAAACAGCAAAAATATTTTATCTATCATTACTAAGATCACCTCTACTTAATTTCCCCCTCATTTAGCATTTAGTTATAGATAAT
>JASFSF010000139.1:0-6537 GCA_050114555.1 Ignavibacteria bacterium | reverse complement strand
CAATGTTAGTTCCTGGGAAAAGAGATAGGTGTTACTTGCAAGTAAAAATCCAGTTACTAATAGTAAGATTTTTTTCATTTTCTCAGGACTCCTAAATTAATTCCTTAATAATAAAATGATTATATAATTACAAATTCTAAACCATGAAAAAGTGTTGAAATACACCCAATATTGCACTTTTTTTTCTTTGATTTAAGAAAATTCTTAAGACCCATTTCATAATTGAGAAAAGCCAACTATGAGCATTTATTAACATTTGCTAATTAACTAATGAGATAAATAATTGCCACGTTCAATTTTATACTGATACAATAACTAAAAATTAATCAGAGCTATTAATTAAAATAAAAATGATCTTTAGTTATTCCGCTATTCTCTTTACTACTTGACAATTTGAAAAATTTTGCCAATTATCAATTGTCAATTTGCTAAAAATATGCATCCACATCGGACAGGGTAGAAATGAGTGGTGATTCAGAAGAACAAGGAAAGAATCGAAGAGACTTTTTAAATACTCTTTTGGGTGGCGGATTCTTTGCCTGGCTCCTGGCGGTCCTTTATCCAATCTACAATTTTCTCGAACCCCCAAAAGAAGAAGAAGTAAAAGTTTCCTTTGTAACGATTGGAAAAGTTGAAGACATGGAAAAAGACAGCGGGCAAATAATAAAGTTCGGGAAAAAACCTGTCCTGGTTCTTAGAAATCCTACCGGAGAATATACGGCATTCGGAGCAGTTTGCACACACCTTGATTGTATTGTTCAATATCGAAAGGATTTTGGTCAGATCTATTGTGCATGTCATAATGGTAGATATGATTTGAATGGCAAGAATGTTAGCGGCCCACCACCAGCCCCTTTACAAAAATACCAGGTTTCAATCAAAGATGATAAAGTGATTGTACATGAGGCTACAGAATAAATTGAATCCGAAAGAGAATATATCCCTGAGAAAAAAAGTTTTTAGATGGTTGGATGAAAGATTTCAGATTACGGAACTAATCACATTCGCCAAGAAGAAGTCAGTACCTAAATATAGAGAAACGATCTGGTATTACTTTGGTGGAGTTGCTCTCCTTTTATTTATAGTACAAGTAATTACGGGAATTTTATTACTAATGTACTATAAGGGAACGGAAGACCTTGCATTTGAAAGTGTTCATTACATAAGCACAAAAGTAAGCTTTGGCTGGTTAATCAGATCTGTACACAGCTGGTCTGCTAATCTTATGATACTTGCTGTTTTTATTCATATGTTTTCAGTTTTCTTCCTCAAAGCATTTAGAAATCCCAGGGAACTCACTTGGTACACAGGAATAGCGCTGCTTTTCATATCAATGGCATTCGGTTTTAGCGGTTATCTATTACCCTGGAATGAACTGGCCTTTTTTGCAACAAAGGTTGGAACTGACATTGTAGGAGAGATACCCTTGATTGGTGAATATGCGCTCAGGCTGTTAAGAGGTGGTGACGATGTCACGGGCGCAACCCTTTCCCGGTTCTTTGGATTTCACGTGGCAATTTTCCCGGCAATATTTACAGTTGCATTAATCCTCCACCTGATATTTATTCAGCGACAGGGCATGGCTGAGCCCGAAGACTGGAAAAGAAAATCCGAAGCAGATAAAAAATATATTCCATTCTTTCCCAACTTTGCTTTAAGAGAATTACTTATTTGGTTAATTGTAATAAACATTCTGGCCATTCTTGCTGTTTACTTTCCATGGGAACTCGGCTACAAAGCCGACCCGTTTGCCCCGGCACCTGAAGGGATAAAACCCGAGTGGTATTTCCTGTTCACATTTCAGGTTTTAAAAATGCTGCCGGGACAGATTTTGTTTTTAACCGGAGAATTTGTTGGTATTATGCTTTTCGGTCTAGCCGGGCTGCTATGGATAATTGTTCCTTTCTGGGATAATAAAACGAAAAAGAGTATCCGCAACAAAGTGATAAATTACACTGGATTAGTTGTTGTTATGTTCATTATTGTTTTTACCATTCTTGGATTTATACTGGAATAAGAGGTAACTGAAATGAAAATGACACACATATTTTTATTCTCATTCTTCCTCTTGTTTATCTCACCTTCCTACATCATTGCTCTGGAGTTATCAACAGGAGATCAATGCATGGATTGCCATTCCGATTTGGGTGATGAATTACAGGCCCCCGCTGATAAGTATAAGTTCGATATTCATTTCTTAAAGGGCATTACATGTGCAGGCTGTCATGGTGGTAATCCCTCAACCGATGATATGGATGAAGGTATGAGTGAAGAGAACGGATTCATAGGAATTCCGTTGAGAATTGAAAGATTTAAAACCTGCATCCGATGCCACAGCAGTAAGACTGAAATGCAGAAATTTGGCTCAGATTTACCTGTAAACCAGTATGAGATCCTTCAATCTTCAATCCATTTAAAAACTACGTTCGACAACCGGGGACCCATTGCCGATTGCATAACCTGCCATAGTGTTCATAACATTGCAAAGGTTGATAATCCTAATTCAAAAGTCTATCCTACAAAGATTGTTTTACTTTGCGGAAGCTGTCATAGTGATGCCAATTATATGAAAAATTATAATCCTGGCTTACCGGTTGACCAGGTTGCAAAATATAAAACAAGCATCCATGGTATTCAAAATTCCAGGGGCGATGCTAATGTTGCGGAATGTGCCAGTTGCCACGGGGGACATGAAATAAAAGCTGTTGAAGATCCCAGGTCATTGGTTTATGCAACCAATATACCCGGGGTTTGTTCCGAATGCCATAGCGAAAAAACATTAATGGCTAAGTATAATTTGCCAACAGACCAATATGATTCGTTTGTAGAAAGTGTACATGGAATAGCACTTTTTGAAAAACAAGATGTCGGTTCACCATCATGTAATGATTGTCATGGTAATCACGGGGCTGTTCCCCCGGGAGTTGAATCAATCTCTAAAGTTTGTGGTACCTGTCATGTTTTAAATCTTGAGTTATTTGAAAAAAGCCCTCATAAAAAAGCTTTTATTGATAATAATTATCCGGAATGTGAAAGCTGCCATAGTAATCATCAGATAAAACATGCAACGGATGAAATGATCGGGATACAGGAAGGTTCTGCCTGTTTACAGTGCCACGAAGAGCAAGACGATAATGATGGTTATTATGTGGCAAAAACCATGAAACACTTGCTGGATAGTTTGAAGTTTGAAGAAAGCAATACAAAAGAAATATTATCAGAAGCATCACAGAAAGGAATGGATATTTCCGAAGCCGAATTTTCACTCAAAGACATACGACAAATACTTATTCAAACCAGAACTTCCGTTCACACTTTTAACCTGGAACAATTTAAACAAGAAATAATCCCCGGGTACACGATAGCCGGAAAATCTAAAACGGAAGGAATTGCTGCTATTGATGATTATTATTTTCGACGACAGGGACTTGCGGTTTCAACAATAATTGTAACAATATTAATAATTGGACTATACATAAAGCTGAAAAAGCTTGATAAAAAAGCAGAAAGCTAATCTTAATCTGATAGCTCCCTATTTATTAGCAGCAGATATGTTCATGATAATATGTTTCTTATGATTTAATATTTACTTGTTTTAAATATTAAATTAACCGGATAAAGAAATGAGAATAAAAATATATGAGCGATTTATTTGACACACCTGGTTACTTAGAAATACTTAATATATTAAAAAACATTGAGGGCCGTTTAACACAAGTAGAAAAAGCACTTAATATAGAACCAGAAAAAATTGAAGACACAATTGGGCCGGTTGTTGATCAGAAAGAATATGATGATGAAAAACTCGAGTTTCAGATAGGCGAATCCTGGCTGCCAAAGGTAGGAATACTTGTTTTTATAATCGGCATGGTTTTTTTCCTCACCCTTCCTTTGGGTGATTTATCTCCTTCTACTCCAATATTAGCCGGCTACGTTTTATCTGCTGTATTTTTCTTTTCTTCCAAATTCTTTAAAAAAGGCATTGAACATATTTCTAATTATATAATCGGAGGTGGGGCTTCAATTGCATATTTAACTACGCTCCGACTTCATTTTTTCGGATCACAACAACTTATAAACAGCAGAGCAATTGAAATAATATTGCTTCTTATTTTATCTGCCGGTATTATCTACATTTTTGCAAAAAGAAACTCTATTTATTTAACTGCGTTAGGAATCTTTTTCGGTTTTGTTACAGCTATTGTAAATGAAGATCCATACCAGACTTTTATTTTGCAAACGCTTCTTTCACTATCTGTTGTTTATTTGACCTTAAAATATTTTAAACGCGGGCTACTTATCTGGGGAATAATTTTAACATACGCTACACACTTTGTTTTGTATATTAATAATCCCATTATGGGAAACCCACTTCTGACAATTGAATCTCCACAACTAAACCTGGTATTTATCTTACTGCATACTTTAATCTTTTCAGTCGGCACTTTATTAAGAGAAGACAATAAAACGGAAGAGTTCGATGTCGTTATCTGTTCTGTTCTAAACTCTGCAGGTTGTTATAGCTTGTTTTTAATCATAACGTTATCAACATCGGCACCCATTTTAAGCATATATCACTTAATTGCATCTATAGTTTTCTTATTTATCTCGACACTATTCTGGCTACGTGAGAAAAGCCGATACTCGACTTTCCTTTTTTCGATGACAGGTTATGCTGCATTAAGCGTAACAATTTTAATTCAATTTGATACTCCCGCAGACCTCATTTTACTTTGCTGGCAAAGCTTGCTGGTAATTTCAACAGCTTTATGGTTCAGATCAAAGTTTATTATTATTGCCAACTTTGTAATACTGCTGATAGTTACTGTTGCTTATTTTATATATACAAGCCCGGTGAGCGTAGCCGGATTTAGTTTTGGAATAGTGGCATTAATAAGTGCAAGAACATTAAATTGGCAAAAAGAGAGGTTAGAGCTTAAAACTGAACAAATGCGCAATGCCTATTTATTAGTGGCGTTGTTGTGCAATCCTTACGTGCTTTATAATGTTCTTCCAATAACCTTAGTTGGTTTATCAATTCTTGCTCTGGCGGTCTTCTACTTCCTTATGAGTAAAATACTAAAAAATATAAAATACCGGTGGATGGCTATACTTACCTTACTTATTACAGTAGTTTATTTGATGATATTTGGCATGACTAGTGCAGACACAACATACAAGATTATTTCTTTTCTTGCTGCCGGTATTGTTTTAATAATAACTTCCGTAGTTTATGGGAAAATAAAAGCGGGTAATGCCGGGAATAATTAAATGCAAGATTTATAACTGCCTGTTTATTTTTACTCTTTGTTATTGCCCGCTTTATTTCGATCTGGTTAATACTACAGTTTAACATAAATTTAAAACTAATAATCACTATCAGTAAGATATCATAACCTCTTTCCAATCCTGGTGTCTCCTTATCTATCAACATTGCGTGCATCGTCAGGAGGAACGATTTACACCTCCCCTTTCCTGATTATGAACAGGTTGTGGTTTCCAATAGGATTTCATTTCGGCTGGAATTTCATACCAGGATACTTATATGGTTTGCCTGTCAGTAGGATCGAATTTGACAGTTTCTTAAAACCAGATTTATTTGGTGCTGATATCCTAACTGGTGGTTCGTATGGACACGAAGGAAGCATTACTGGAATCTTCGCACGTATGATAGTATTTCTTCTTCTTTATTTAATTGAAAAGAAAAACAATAAAATAATATGTTGCACTTTTCAAAAATTAGAAATTATTTTGGAAAGGCGGAACGAAAAATAAATTAAGTTCTTTATAAAAATAACAGGTGGAGATAAAATGAGTTTTTTTGAACATTCATTCGTTAAATTTATCCTCATATCACTCTTTCCGGTTTCAATCATTGGTCAAAGTCTCTCTTTCGATCAACATCCAATCGATCTTACCTTTGAAGGTATTCATGCTGTTAAAGTTGTTGATCTTGATGATGATGGTGATCTGGATATTGTAGGTGGATCTGAAATCGGACCATCAAACAACAGCATAGGAATTCATTGGTTGAGAAACGACGGTGGTGATCCAATAACCTGGACCAGGATAGAGGTCGATGCAAGTTTTGAACATGTTATGTCTGTTGATGTTGGTAATATCAATAATGACGACTATCCCGATATTGTTGCAACTTCCTGGAGCCTTCATCAGGTTGCCTGGTGGGAAAACAGCGGTGATCCGAACCAGGGTTGGTCAAAAAAAATAATCATCTCAAACTTTTATAATGCTCATGATGCAAAATGTAGTGATATCGATCAGGATGGTGATACTGACATAATATCTGCAAGCCATTACAGCAACAGTATTCTTATAAGTCTAAATAATGGAAACACTCCAGTAAGCTGGCAACACAGTTATTTAACAACTTCTTTTGCCGGAGCACAGAGAGTGCTTATAACCGATCTTGATAAAGATAATGATCCTGATATACTTGGAACAGCAACGGATGCCGGAGAGGTAGCCTGGTGGAGAAATTTAGGTGGAAATCCATTGACCTGGTCAAAGACTGTTATT
>JASFSF010000138.1:0-6580 GCA_050114555.1 Ignavibacteria bacterium | reverse complement strand
CTATTTTATACTTACAGCGTTCTTCCTGATGTACGTTCCGTTCAGCAAAATTTCACATTATTTATACTACCCGTTTTCAAGGTACTGGTTTGGAAAAAGTATGGGTCATCGCGGTGTATATCCCATTCAGCGTAGTCGTAAAGGAGGTGTTGAATATGGCAAGTAAAGATCGTTCACACAAAGCTGAAAAAGTCATAGAAAGGATGGGTCAAAAACTCAACCGCCAGATGGCAACTTCCCTGGCTGGCTGCGTTCATTGTGGAATGTGTATTGATACCTGCCATTATGTACTGGCAAATCCCGGTGATCCTACATATGCACCTGTTTATAAGGCTGATCAAATAAGAAAAATATTTAAAAGACATTATGACTGGACCGGAAGAGTATTGCCGGCATGGGTTAAAGCCAAAAGTGTTTTTACTGATGAAGATCTTGAAGAGTTAAAGGATATTGTATTTGGCAAATGTACAAACTGCCGTCGTTGTTCTATAAATTGTCCGATGGGCGTCGATTATGCTACTTTTAACAGAATGGCACGCGGACTTTTAGTTTCGGTTGGTATTATGCCCGAGGGGGTTGCGGTTGTAAGTAAAGATCAGTGGGAAATCGGAAACCAGATGGGAGTCCTGCAGGAAGATTACCTTGAGACTCTTGAGTGGATGGAAGAAGAATTACAATCGGAATTTGATGATACCGATATCAAGATCCCTATAGATAAAAAAAATTGTGATGTGGTTTATTCTATAAACCCGAGAGAAGTAAAGTATGATCCCAGAACAATAGCTGATGCAGCAAAAATCTTCCACTTTGCCGGTGAAAATTGGACAATGCCCAGCGAAGGATGGGATATGACAAATTTTGGATTATTCTCAGGTGATGATGATCTTGGTGGTGCTGTCGCAAGACGCCTGTTTGAAAAAACAGAAGAGTTGGGTGGTAAAAAATTAGTTATCTCTGAGTGTGGACATGGCTATCGATCGACAAGATGCGAAGGTCAAAACTGGGGAAAGGTTGATGTTCCATTCGTGATGGAAAGTTCTGTCAATACCATGCTTCGTTATATTAAGGAAGGAAAAATAAAAGTTGATAAGAGTAAAAATCCTGAACCGGTTACATTTCACGATTCATGCAATAACGCAAGAAGTTGTGGTCTGTTTGAAGAGCCGCGGGAGCTTATAAACCTGGTTTGTGAAGATTTCAGAGAAATGTATCCCAACCGTGCTGAGAATTATTGCTGCACCGGTGGTGGCGGCGCAATGTCTATGTCTGAATATACAAACCGAAGGTTAAAATCCGGTCAAGTAAAAGCTGAACAATTGCGGAATACTGGTGCAACAACAGTAATTACTTCCTGTCATAATTGTGTGGATGGTTTAACGGATGTGATCAGGCATTACAAATTAAATATGCAGGTTACTCAGCTTGTGAATCTTGTATCGAATGCACTGGTAATTGAAGAAAAACCAAAAATTGCTGTTCCCGAAGTTGTTATGGAAGGCGAATTTGCAGGGAGGAAGATTCTTGTTACTGATGACGAACCCGATTTTGTTACTTATATCAGCACAATACTTGAAGATAATGGTGCCGAAGTTATCGTAGCATATGATGGTGAGCAGGCATTTGAACTAGCAAAATCAGAAAGACCAGACTTAATTACTTTAGATATATCGATGCCTGGCAAATCCGGTGTTGAAGTTTATAATGATTTTAAAGAGAATAAAGAACTGAGATCAATTCCAATCTGTATAATCACAGGTAAACCTGAATTGAGGAAATTGATTTACGAGCATCCGCTCGGACCTCCTGCAGGATACATGGATAAACCTATTACCGAAGAAGGACTTGTTCGTAACCTCAAGAGAATACTGGAAATTGGTCATCGGGATAAAGTAAAATCATAAAAAATAATTTTCGTACTGTTTATGGAAAACATGTACAAAAAATATTTTGATGCAATACCGAGTTATCTATCTATTCAGGATAGAGACCTGCACATACTCGATGCTAATCGTAAATTCAGAAATGAGTTCGGGGAAATTGAAGGCCGTTATTGTTACCAGGTATATAAAAACAGATCGGAAAAGTGTGAGGTCTGTCCGGTTGAGCGAACCTTCCGTGATGGAGAACCGCATTGCAGCGAAGAAATAGTAAAAAATATTCAGGGGAAGGAAGTTTCCGTTATCGTTTATACTGCACCTATATTTGATGATGATGGTAATGTGTTATCTGTAATGGAATTATCCACGGATATAACCGATGTTAAAAAACTCCAGGAACAATTAAAAGAAAGCCAGAACAAATACCGTTTGTTATTTGAAGAAGTTCCTTGTTATATATCAATTCAGGATAGTAATCTAAGAATCGTTGAGGCTAACCGGATGCACAGGGAAGCATTCGGGACTGCCTACGGCAGCATGTGTTATGAAATTTACAAGCATCGTAAAAGTAAATGTGAACCTTGCATAATCGAGCAGACATTTGAGGACGGTGAGATTCATATGCATGAGGAAGTATTAACATCTAAAGATAATAAGCGGATTAATGCTATGGTATTTACGGCACCGCTCAAAGATGAAAATGGTAAAATTGATCGTGTCGTAGAGATGAGTGCAGACATAACCCAAATTCGCCAGCTTCAGGATAAATTAACTTCTGTTGGATTATTAATAGGTTCCATTTCACATGGTATAAAAGGTTTATTGAATGGATTGGATGGAGGCATTTATCTATTAAATACTGGCCTGGCAAAAAATGACCGTTCACGCATCGATCAGGGCTGGGAAATTGCTTCAAGAAATATTCGTCGTATCCGTAGCATGGTAATGGATATACTGTATTATGCAAAAGACCGCGAACCTGACTGGGAGATGGTTCCGCTAAAAGGTCTTGCCGATGAAGTCTGCGAATTGTTCTCAGACAGAGCTGCCAGGCAGAATATAAAATACAACTGCATTCTTCCACCTGACGGAGGAGATTTTGAAGGCGACCATCAGGCAATAATTGCAATGCTTGTAAATTTACTGGACAACTCTCTAGATGCCTGCAGAATTGATAAGAAAAAAGATACACATGAAATCAACTTTGAAATCACCACCGGGGAAGATGAAATTCAATTCGTTGTAAACGATAACGGCATCGGCATGGATAGAGAGACCAGGGAGAAATCCACAAGCATGTTCTTCTCGGCAAAAGGTGCGGGTGGAACAGGATTAGGTTTATTCATCGCAAATAAAATTGCTCAGGCACATGGGGGAAATATCCAGATAGAATCTGAGGAAGGTGAAGGCAGTAAGTTTACTGTTACTATGTTAAGAAAACAACCTATACAAAAAACCATCAAAGATTAAACAGAATCAAAGGCAACTTTCTTACGAGAAAATTTACCTAGCTTGGTGCTCACATTCTTCAACTTCTTTCATAGCATTTATATACCGATGAAAATATACTTTTGCCAGGTACGACATTATTGCAAACTCACTTTTATTTTCTCTAATAATCTCTAGAAACTTTTCTGCATCGAGTATCATAATTTTAGAGGATTTTATAACCAAGGCCCGGGTAACATATCTTTTTACCCCAAAGAGTAAATTGGTTCCAAATAATTCTCCATGATGAATCATCTTATCTATCTCCAATGAAAAATTTTCAATACTCATATCTCTTTTGCTTGGGATTCTTAGAGAAACTTCACCCTCCAATAGGATGAAAAGATTCTTCGCTGATTCTTTTCGATCATAAATTATTTGTCCTTCCTCAAAATCCATAATTTGGGCCATATCGCTTATTTCACCAATCTGTTTTGAGGTTAACAGCAAAAATATTTCTTTCTCTATAATTTCATACTTTTTCATTGCACACCTCCATTTGTTATTGTTAATATATTTATTATAAATATTCTATAAATGCTTCATAGTTCAATTTCCATTTTTTCCTTTGCCAAGACACAATCCTTAAACCTATCCTGACATTGTCTTTCCATTCTGATTAGAAATTCATCATCGTGATCTGGATCGTGATGTGTTATCACAAGCATTTTAACATTTGCTCTTTCCGCGACTTCAATTGCCTGATAAAAGCTACTATGACCCCATCCTCTCTTTCTTTTGAGTTCTTCGGATGTATATTGTCCATCGTGAATTAATAAGTCTGCGCCTTTGGATAACGAAACCACTTTCGGATTAATTATCTCTCCATGTTCAATGTCGGTGCAGAAAACAAGTATTTTACCATCACGTTCTATCCTGTATCCATAAGCACCTCCAGGATGACAGTGTGTATTTGCTGTTAAGATAGTAGGTATCGGATCTTTTAAATTAGGTTCAAAAACTTTATGCGTTTCGTTAAGTAACATAAAATTGAATTTAGCTCCCATTTTATCCAATCCAATTGGAAAATATTCTTTTTGCATCTGTATTCTAAAGATTTCTCTTAGACTTTTAATTCTTCTGCCCTTACCCATTGCAAGGATATTTATTTTCTGATCTCGAACAAATGCAGGGGCGAAAAAAGGGAATCCTTGAATATGATCCCAATGAAAATGAGTGAATAAAATGAAAATTTCGTTTTGTTTATGCCCAGCAGTTAATAAATCTTTACCCAAATCGCGAATACCTGTACCCGCATCTAAAACAGCTATGTTGTTGGTTTCTTTAATTCCTACTTGAACACAAGTAGTGTTGCCGCCAAATTCTTGAAATTCCGGATGGCAAACAGGAATTGATCCTCTTGTACCGTAAAATTTTATTATCATTTTTACTACGAACCTTATTTCTCCATATGCATTGAAATTTTTTGAACTTTCACAAGTTGATCGAGTTGATTTTTCGATAGTGGTTTTCCAAATGCAGGATATTGAATAAGTGGATCAGAAGGATTATCAATCGGAATCCATTTGTTTTCTTCCAGGTTTTGATAAACACATTTATAATCAACTCCTTTTACTACAGGAATTACCCCCTTTAAGTTTTGCACTTTACCATCTTCGAACCAGGTCAAAGTTACTTTCCCATTATGGACGTTTTTCGCATTTTCTGATCCATGACAGTCTTCACATTTCCTGCCTTCTTTCATTATAGAATGACTCATATGTGGAGCAAATATTAGAAAAGTTTTATTTTCCTTAGCCACAAAATTTTGCATATTCCCTGCAGTTACCTTACCCTTATAATTTATAAGAAAGAGCCACTCAGAAACAGGAATTGCAGATCGTTTACCAGTTTTGACCATCGCATCAAAGTGACAATTTGTGCAACTTAGAACATGTCGCGAATGACATCCCTTGCAATCTAATTTATCGTTATGTACTAAATGAGAACTTGAAGGTTCTATATCATCATGGCAATTTTCACATTCGGTATCCATTGCACCTTCTTGTTTCATCGAGATATAATTCTTACCATCACCATGCATCTCCTCTAAGGAATGACAATCAGTACAAGTCATATCCATAGCAACATGAACATCTTCCTCCCCAGCTTCACGATCGATTTTCATTATCGCTTTTTCTCTTCCATGACATTTTAAACACTCACTCTGAATAGTAGGAGCGATAGATGAGTATATTAACTTACCTTGGTCAGACTCTTCATGGCATGCGCCACATCCTGTAACATGACAATTTTTACAACCTAATTCTGAATATGGAACCTCAGTGATCCTTTCTAGTCCACCATTTTCTTTACTGTACCAATATTTCATCCCTTTGGTTGTGAAATGCAAACTAGTTAGAAAATTAAAATTCTCAGGTAGATCTGGATATACTTCTGATAAGTTTATGTTTCGTTTTATCGGTTTATAATCTACGGTACTTAGTATATGATTTTCTTCATAATTTTTAGTTAATCCATAGATCATCATACCGAATAAAACAAGCATCCATAAACCCATTACAATTCTACGAGTAAAAACAGGGTGGTGGAGATTTTTAGTCCTAACGCCTGACAATTTTTTATATTCAGTAGGTTCTCCTTTTGGAAATACTGGAAAGTACTTCACTGCCAAACCAAATACTGCGAAACCTAATGCAATGATACTAAGAGTTACAGCAAACTCTGTCCATTTGGGAAAATAGTTTTCTGAATGCAACATCCCCGTGATTGTTATATTCAATCTGTTGACTATGAATCCTAAGACTACCAATAATGCTGAAAAAAACAGGCCGCCTTCTCTTTCTCTAACTTTGGCAATAAATAAAAGAACCATAGGTAAAATCACACCCAAACCTATTTCACCCCAAAACAGAATGCTTTCGTGACTTACTTGAAATGCCAAATAAAAATTACCATTCTGCAATAAATCCTGGAACCTCATGACCAAATAAACAGCTAAAACAACAACAATAACTCTGGCAAGCCCCGTTAGTATATCTTTCTCTAAATGCTTTCCAAAAGCTCTATAACTTAAAAATGACTCGAAAATAGTCATTGCTAATCCTGCACTGATTGCTGAAATAAAGAAAAACACCGGTAGCCAGGGTGAGTACCATAATCCATGTAGCTTTTCCGGGACTATTACATAAAGAGTACCTAATGAAGATTGATGTAAAGTTGAAAGTAGAACCCCCAAAATAACAATTGGGATA
>JASFSF010000137.1:0-6593 GCA_050114555.1 Ignavibacteria bacterium | reverse complement strand
AAAATTAAAACAAACGACAAAGTGATTGAAGGTAATTTTTTTTCACGGTCAAATCAGTGACTTTTAAATAAAATGAAAACAATTATTAAGAGTAAAACAATTAAAGTTCACTGATCAGTTAACCTGATAATGATATCTTTGTGTTTCGGAAACTCACTCAATAAATTTTCTCTATTACCTAACTCAAAATCGTCAAAGTCAAATCCAGGGGCAACGGTACATCCCACCAGAGCAAACGGAGTTTTATCCATAACTTCTGCGGCGAACCAGGTATCCTTTAGAATATTAACCTGAAAAGATTCTTTATTTTCCATTTCTCTACCGATTAACAATTTATTTAGTGTTCTAAATTTATTAATCGTATAAAGTATTATTGTGCTACCATCATAAAAATGCCATTGTTCATCAGACTTCAATCTATGGAATTTTGATATTTGCGATCCTTCCAGTAAAAAATAAATTGAAGTTGAAAATGCTCTTGAAGAAGAATATCTGGAGGGAAGATTAGTTTGATGAAGTAATTCATCCGACCTGTATGTTTCTCTGAAATATCCTCCTTCGGGATGAGATGTGAGTTGAAGTTTTTCTATGTAATAATTTGCTTTTGCGTTCACATTATTTCTCTGTTTTGTACCAATTGAAAAATAACTAAATTATTTTTTGAAAATTAATTATACTTTGATAAAACAAAGGATCTATCTTGAAATCTACTGCAACCAGGTTAGCACTTATTTTTATTTTTTTAATTCATTCAAATAATTCTTTCTCTCAAATACAATCCTACCTTGATTCGATTACAGTTTCAAAGTATAAAGAGGTCGCAGGCAAATTTGTATCGACGGCACTACGAGATAGGATGGGATATGAAGCATTGAGAAATCTTTGTCATATTGGTCCGCGACTAAGTGGTTCCCGTAATTCACTTATTGCTATTAACTGGGCAAAACACAAAATGGAAGAACTCAATTTTGATTCAGTGTGGTTGCAACCGGTAAAGGTACCTCATTGGGAGAGAGGTTCAATAGAGGAAGTTGTTATTCTGAATCATGAAACTTTGAATGAAATAAACCTTAATGCTCTTGCGCTTGGAGGAAGTATTGGTACAACTGAGAATGGAATAACTGCAAGTGTAATAGAAATAACTTCATTCGAAGAATTGAAACAGAGAAAACAAGAAGTAGATGGAAAAATAGTTTTCTTCAGTACCGGTATTGATCAATCAACAAAAAATACGTTTTCAGCTTACAGCAATACCGCTCATTTCAGAGTCCACGGTGCAACAGAGGCAGCTTATTTTGGAGCTGTTGCTGTAATAGTCCGGTCATTAACAACTAAATATGATAACGTACCGCATACAGGTATAACAATTTATCAAGATTCAGTTAAAAAAATACCTGCTGTATCAATTGGCTATCTTGATGCTGATTACTTAAGTCAAAAAATCAAAGAAGATTCTCAAACTGAAATCAGGATAAAATTAGATTGCAGGAATTTACCTGAAGCAGATTCTTATAATGTAATAGGTGAGATAAGGGGAAGTGATTACCCGGATGAAGTAATTGTAGTTGGCGGACATTTTGATAGCTGGGATGTCGGCAATGGTGCACACGATGACGGTGTCGGTTGCATCCAGGCAATAGAAGTTCTGGATCTGTTCAATCGATTAAACATTAAACCAAAAAGAACTATCAGAGTCGTTTTATTCATCAACGAAGAAAACGGAACAAGAGGTGGAAAAGAATACGGCAAATATGCTGATACATCAAAACAGATTCACTACGCAGCTATTGAATCCGACAGAGGAGCATTCACACCAGTTGGATTTTATGTTGATACCGATTCACTTGAATTAATTCAAAGAATTGAATCGTGGCTGCCGTTCTTAGAATATGCAGGTATACACTGGGTGCGAAAAGGTGGAAGTGGTGTAGATATATCTAAAATCAAAAATGCAAATGTATTAATCGGTTATTATCCGGATGAACAGCGATACTTCGACTTTCATCATTCTCCATCAGATGTATTTGAAGCAGTTCATCCGAGGGAATTTGAACTTGGTTCCGCAGCAATGGTAATATTAACATTTTTACTCAGTGAAGAAGGATTATAATTTATTTCAAACATTCGCGAATTAGCAGCTATTAAATCAACAGAAATTATATTTTCAAATTTGCATAAAAACATTTTCCGCAGCTATTCTCCCGCTTTTTACTGCACTCTCCAGGGTTGATGGTAAACCCGTATGGGTCCAGTCTCCGGCTAAAAAGAGATTTTTAAAATTTGTTTCTGATGATGGTCTTGAATAATAAGAATCAATCGAAGGAACTATTGTCGCATTCCTTTCCCGGATAATTTTATAACGAACAATCTCACTTTGCCTGACATTCAGAAATTTTTCAAGTTGACTAGCACAAACCTGGAATATTTCCTCTGACGTTTTCTGCAGAAGATGATCCGCATCACTAATAACCAAATTTAAGTGTGAGTTCTTATTAAAGATCCAATGAATCGGGGAATCAATAAGTCCGTAAAAAGATTCTGTGAGTTGATTATCACTTAACCAGATGTGAATATTTATAATAGTTGAGTGTTCAAAATTTAAATCTCCAACATTTTCCAATGATGGTATTAGTCTGGTTATAGACTGATCATTTACTGCGGAAATTACAAAATCAAATTCCGTTATTAATCCATCTTTTGTTCTTACGGCAGTTATTTTATCATCATAGGTGATAAGCTCCTCAACAGGAGAAGATAATTTTATAACACCACCATTAGATTTAATATAATTGACCGCAGGATCAACATAAGACGCTGTTAAACCATATCCTGGCAGGATTATAGTCGAAGCAAAATTTCCGTTGAAAAATATTTTCATCAAAATTTCTCTTAGCATAAGCGCCGATGCTTTCGAAATGCCGGAGTTCAATGCACCAACAGTAATAATTTCCCAAAGAGATTTTATACAATTTTCACTTTGTTTCTCTTTAATAAGCCATTCTCTAACATTTTTTTCAGCTAGTTTTTCATGTGATATGAACGGAAGTTTCATCACAAACTTCACCACAGAAATTCTTTCTTTAAACGAAATTGCTTTGAATTTTAATATCGCAATAAGAAGATTTAAGGGGTATAGATAAGTTAAAGATCGGAGCTTAATTACTTCTCCACCGGGTTTTAAAAAATTTACATCCAGCCGATTGTTAAATGTGAATTGATTCTTTGCTCCAACCAGGTTTAAAAAATTAATGGTTTCCTTGTAGCATCCCATTAAGATGTGCTGACCGTTGTCAATTATATCCCCGGTTTCGGAATCTTTAAAAGAATATGCTCTTCCACCTGCTTTAGGTGTTGTTTCAAACAGAGTTACTTTTAAACCACGATTTGAAAGATAGGCTGCGGCGCTAAGCCCGGCTATTCCTCCCCCGATAACAATACACTTACTCATTAATATACCAGGCTATACTTTGCCCATACCCCCAGAGATATCCATATTTTTTCAAGCTTAGAAGCTTTAACTTCCTTATTATAAACATCATAATCGGCATCGATTATCTTGTCAAGTACACGACAATAAATATGCTGCATCGCTCTTGCCGCGAACATTTTTCCTTTATCATCAAGATTCAGACAATCAGTTGCTTTATCGAAATAATATTTTGCTCTGTTTACCTCGTATCGCATCATCAGTTTGAAATTTTCATTATATGTTAAATTCAACAGGTCACTCTCAGAATAGTTGAATCTTTTAAGATCTTCTTTCGGCAAATAAATTCTGCCGGCATCAGCATCCGATTTAATATCTCTTAAAATATTAGTTAACTGGAGAGCGATTCCAAGATTAACGGCAAACTCTCTTGTGGATTCATGCTTATAACCAAAAATTTCAATGCACATCAGACCAACAGTAGATGCAACACGATAACAATAAAGTTCCAGATCTTTAAAAGTTATATATCTGTTTCTTTGTAAATCCATTTCCATCCCCTTTAATAATTCAAAGAAGGGTTGAATAGGGATGTTGAAATTTTTAATAGTTGCAGAGAGCTTATTTAGCAAAGGATAATCCGATACACCATTCAATGCTCTTTCTAACTCGATACGCCACTTTCCCAGTTTTTCATATTTAATCTCGTGGGAATCATTATTTTCATCAACAATATCATCCGTCCATCGGCAAAACGCGTAAACTGTATTCATTGCATTACGCTTTTCAGCCGTTAACAGGTTAAAAGCATAATAGAAGCTGCTGTTACTGCTCTTCGATATTTGTTTTGCCTGATCCACTAATTTATTTTCATCGACTTAATAGCTAAAACCATAAATCTCAGTTTACTCAATTTCGGCCGAAAATTAAGTACATTATAATTATTCTTTTTGATTTGTTCAAGAATTTCTTCACCCCCGGAAACCGTCCATCCTATCTCATATTTTAATCGGCCTTTTAGAAATGGTAATAATTTCTTACCCTCATCAAACATTTTTTTAATTCTTATTATATCATACTTTACAAGCTGTTTTAAGTTATCACTATTTTCACTTTGCTCAAACATTTTTTCCGACACGGAAAAATTTTTCATTTCCTCCCGGGATAAATAAATTCGGCCTTTCAAATAATCAATTCCCGTATCCTGTAAAAAGTTTGTTAGTTGCAAAGCAGTACAAATTTGATCCGAATATTTTAAAGCTTCTTCATTTCTAATATCAAACAGTTCAAGTATTAATCTTCCAACCGGATTAGCTGATCTCGAACAGTAATCCAGTATTTCTTCAAAGTCATCATAACGATTTTTAACGACATCTTGTTTAAATGCAGATAAAAGATCATAAAAGAATTTTGGATTCAATCTTTTTTCCTTTATCGAATTTGTTAATGCCAGTAACTCCCAATTTTTTCCCTCACCGTTTAGAGAACTTTTGAACTCATTCTCAAATTCATTCAGTTTTTGTAATCTTACCTCTTCGCTTAAATTTCCCTCATCGGCAATGTCATCTGCAGTTCTTGCAAACCAATATATTATGGCAACATGCTTTCTAAGGTTTTTGGGAATAAGAAACGATAAAACAGGAAAATTTTCGTAATGTGATTTTGCTAACTGTTCTGCACGAATATATGCCCGAGCTATTTTCTTACTATCGTCAGTATTTTTCATTCAATTTTCTAGTTATTAAACTTTACCTGTTATAAAATTAATATTAATCCTAATAAATAATCGTTACATCTTTCTAATGTTCATAAGTTTTATTTTCCTATAGTTCTATAAATTGTTGCATTATATAGTTTTATTATGTAGTTTGCTTTTACTTGCTTAATCGAACACATAGGTATTTAGGGGTCTCTGCTTAGTTTTTTTTATTGCAGAAATATTTTATAAACATAGTTTTACATAACCCAGGAGGCCGCGTGAAGCATTATCAACTACCAATGTTTGCAGTTTCAATCCTTGTAATTATCATAACTTTCTTTTTCATCCCACAGACTTACGCACAACAATCGCAGGACAAATTTCTCTCATTCGAAAAACCGATGATTTCAGGTGGAGCTGAATTTAACATGTTCCTTCAGAAGCAAATCAAGAGTGGAAATTTAGACAAAATTAATAATTGGGATGGCAGGATTCCTCTGAAACCAAATGAGCCGTCTGCAATTACAACCTTTGATGGTTTTGACTTTGACCGAAACACAGTTTTGACTGGTTCCAGATTTATTCCCCCGGATCCAATCGGTGTGGGTGGTTTGGACAGAGTAATTGCTGTGGTAAATGTTATGATCGAATGCAGAAATTTAGCTGGAGATTCACTGTGGCAGGATGATCTTGCAGGATTCTTTGCACCTCTAACACCTGCAAATGCCACATTTGATCCAAAAGTAATTTATGATCAATATGAAGATCGTTTTGTTGTAGTAACATTAGAAGTGGTTAACGCAGGCACAAGTCCTAATCCTGGCAACACATCAAGAATATTACTGGCAGTTTCTAAAACCGGTGCACCAGCAAGTGCGACAGGTACAGACTGGTGGTATTTTGTAATTAATTCTGAGGAATCGATTGGTGGAGAGGATTTCTGGGCTGATTACCCCGGTTTTGCAATCGATGAAGAAGCAGTTTACATAACAGCAAATATGTTTCCTCATCAAGATACAGTAACTGTAGATACTTCAGCAACACGCTTATGGATTGTTGATAAAGGAACTTCCGGAGGATTCTATGATGGCAGCACTGCCTCGTTCAGCGGTCCTCATGATTTTCCTACAATCTCCGGTGGATTCAATCTTACATCTCAACCAGCTCATGTGTTTGGCGCCGGGGGTGTAGGTGGCATTGTCGGAACATTTTTAGTTGGTTTTTCAGCCCTGTCAAATGGTACTGATGAATTTATACAAATAGTAAGAGTTGATAATCCAATAACAACACCAACATTCTCCACGGTCGAATTTGTAAATATTGGAAATATCGATAATCTTGCAGGTGATCTACTTGATGCACCTCAAATGGGTCCACCAGCAATAATAGGAATTGAAGTAAACAACAGGCGCGCATTACACTCTGTCTGGCGAAATAATTCTCTCTGGCTATCAACAACAATAAATC
>JASFSF010000136.1:0-6620 GCA_050114555.1 Ignavibacteria bacterium | reverse complement strand
AGCAGCAAAAATTATTTTTCTTTTCAGGTTTAAGTACTCTTTTCTTACTTGCGATAACAATTTCGCTGCTCTTAGTAAAAATAAATCGTGATGCTACATTAATAAGTGGAGTAATAGTTGAACAGATTGTCATGGTTAAATCCTCACCCGATCTTCAAAGTACTGACTCATTTATTATTCACGAAGGTTTGAAAGTTAATCTTGAAGACAAACTGGATGAGTGGGTTAAAATAAGATTAGTTGATGGAAAAGTGGGGTGGATAGAAAATAATTATGTAATGCGTATCTAATACTTCTGCCGCTTTCTCTTATTTCTCACTAGTTAAAATTTGATCAGGAAGAATTCAGACGTGAAAAATTCAACGTCATTCTTCAAATTGCTTACCTTGACCTATATAACTATTTTTACATTTATGGATGCTAAAAGATATAACAACATAAAGCTTGCAATAGGAATTAGTAAAACCGCAATTACATTTATCCTCATTTTCTTATTCGTTTGGCTGGGTTACAGCTCATTACTGGAAAATTTTGTTTCAACCAGGATTGAAAACGATTACATGATATTTTTATTGTTTGTGCTCATCACAGGTATTCTGGGATCTATACTATTTTTACCGGTTAATTATTATACGGGATTTTACTTGGAGCACAAGTATAAATTATCCAACCAAACTTTTGGAAAGTGGATTTGGGAAAGCTTAAAAAGTACACTCGTTTCGATGGTAATTGGAGTTCCTATACTATTGTTATTCTATTTTTCACTAAATCAGTTTGATTCTCTGTGGTGGCTTCCGTTTGCAATTATAATGTTTTTTGTATCTGTAGTTTTATCGCAGATATTTCCTGTTTTAATATTGCCAATCTTCTACAAGTTGACACAATTAGATAATGAGGAATTAAAGTCAAGAATCAAAACTCTTTCTAACAGAGCTGGAATAAAAGTGGAAAACCTGTATAAGTTCGATATGAGCAAGAATACAAAAAAGGCAAATGCAGCATTTACAGGATTGGGCAAAACAAAAAGAATTATTCTTGGAGATACTCTTATTGATAATTATTCAAATGAAGAAATAGAATCTGTAATTGCTCATGAACTCGGGCATTTCAAAAAGAAACATATTATAAAAAATATTTTCATCGGAACAGCTACAAGTTTCCTTACTCTTTACCTGATCGCAATACTGTATGAAAATTCATTAAGCTGGTTTGGATTTACACATATTACGCAAATTGCAGCATTACCATTACTCGGATTATGGTCAATGATTATCGGTTTAGTCCAATCACCTTTTGGGAATATCCTGTCCCGTAAATTTGAATATGAAGCCGATGAATATGCAGTAACCGAAACAAATAATCCGGATGCATTTATCAATACATTAGAAAAACTTACCGAACAAAATCTGGGAGATAAAACACCGCATCCTTTTATTGAATGGTTTTTCTACAGCCATCCTTCAATTAAAAACAGGATAAATGCTATAAAATTTTTTGTTGAAAAGATGAACATCAAACATTCAGCCGATACTATTCCGGTAAAAGAAGGTTGAGCTATGTTAACCGTTTTAAAGCTGTCAATAATTTTAATCCATACGCTTTTCTGGTCTTTGGCAGTGTTGCTTGCTCTTCCTTTTGATAGAAAATTTAATTTTTATTTCAGAGTATCCAAATGGTTCTCCGGTGGAATTCTGAAAATCAGCGGAATTAAATTGAATATTACAGGAATGGAAAATTTTTCACCCGAAAAAACTTATGTTTTTGTCTCAAACCACTCCAGTCAGTTTGACATTGTCTCACTGCAATATTCCATTCCCAACAGGATGGCAATGATATTCAAAAAAGAGCTTGCAAGAATCCCTTTATTTGGATGGCAACTGTATTTGGGACCATATGTTGTAGTTGACCGATCAAATTTTACTAAAGCAATGCAAAGCATAGAAGAAGCCAAAGTGAGGATGGAGAAACAAAACATTTCCGTAGTGGTTTTTGCCGAAGGAACCAGAAGTAAAACGGGTGAAATTCAACCATTTAAGAGGGGAGCATTCAGATTAGCAACAAAGGTAGGCTATCCAATAATTCCTGTTTCAATCAGCGGGTCGAAGAAAATTATGCCCAAAGGGACATTCAAATTAACTCCCGGAACGATAGAAATTCATTTTGACAAACCGATCTCATCGGAAGGAATCGAATCTAGAAATGATGAGATGGAATTAATGAACAGGGTAAGAGAAATAGTTATAAAAAATCATAAGCTTTAATTAAAAATAATAGTATAATATAATTCATAATTATGATCGTTGGTATTATACCTGCCCGATTTGCATCAACCCGGTTAATGGGCAAACCACTAGCCGATATTGGTGGCAAATCATTAATACAACACACTTACGAAAATGCATCGCGGTCGAAACTTCTAAACAAGATTATTATTGCTGTTGATGATGAAAAAGTTGAGAAGGTTTGTAAAGGATTTGGGGCTAAAGTTGTTTTAACCAAAAAAGATATAACTACGGGTTCGGATAGAGTATCATATGTAGCAAAAAAAAATAAGAAAGCTGACATCATTGTAAACATTCAGGGAGATGAACCATTTATAGACGGAACGATGATAGACCAGGCAATTGAACCGTTACTGTTCGATAAAAACGTTTATGTGTCAACTCTTGCGAAGAGAATAGAAACTAGAAAAGAGTTAGAGTCTCCGGATGTAGTAAAAGTAGTTTTTGATTACCAGAATTATGCACTTTATTTTTCCCGCTCACCAATTCCATATATTCGGGATGCGTTTATAACAGAAGACATAATAAAGAAAACAGAATTTTATAAACATATAGGATTATATGTATACAGAAGGGATTATCTGCTTAAATTTACAAACTTAGAAACTACAGACCTTGAAAAAACCGAAAAACTAGAGCAGCTAAGATTACTTGAGAATGGCATTAATATTAAAATAGTTGTTACGGAGCTAGACAGTATAGGAGTGGATACTCCAGAGGACCTTGAAAGAGCAAGAGAACATTACAATTGGATTCAGGCCGGGAAAGAGAAATGAAATTACCAAAGAAAATTCATCTGGCTAATCTTCCTACGCCGTTAGAAAAAATAAATTTCAAGGGGAAAAGATTTTTAATAAAAAGAGATGATTATACAGGTACTGATTATTCCGGCAACAAAATAAGAAAGTTGGAATATCTTCTTGCCAGAGCAAATCGGAGAGGAGCGAAAATTATATTCACATGCGGAGGTGAACAATCAAATCATTGCAGGGCTACGGTTTCAGCTGCGGCTAAACTTGGCATGAAAACAAGACTATTTCTTTGGGGAAGAGATTCGATAAATTCAGAAGGTAATTTGTTTCTTAGTAAAATGTACGGTTCCGAAATTTCCTTCCTGAACAAAAAAAATTACCTGGATGTTAATCAAATTATGACTGAGGAGAGTGAGCAGTTAATCAAAAAAGGTAAAAAAGTATATGTTATTCCTGAGGGTGGTTCTACAACACTTGGAATTTGGGGATACATCTCCTTTATTACAGAGCTAAAAAAGCAAATAAATCTTGATAAAGTTGATGGAATTTTTTCTGCTGCAGGATCTGGTGGAACAGCAGCCGGAATGTTGGTCGGCGAAGCACTTAATAACTTTGATATTAACATTTATATTGTGAATGTTCTTTACAGTAAGGAAGAAATAAGAAAACGAATTATGTTTTTGGTAGAAGGGGTAATTGCAGAATATAAGTTAAAATGCAGCGTGGATGAATCAAGGTTGATTATTTTAGATGGGTACTCAAAGGAAGGGTATAAGAATATTACAGATAATAAAATTAAAGTTATTAGTGACCTGGCAAAAAACTCAGGAATTCTTTTAGATCCCCCTTATACAGGTAAGGCATTCTATGCTTTTAATGAAAGATTTCTAAAAAAAGGGAAAGGTAACAATATTATATTTTTACATTCAGGCGGGATCTTTGGCACGTTTCCAAAAAATAAAAAGTATCTAAAAAATGTATAATACCTAAGGCTGGTGAAATTTTACTTCTTTGCTAAATCAAAAATTACTGCTATTTTTAATGTATGGAATGTATTTTCTGTAATATTGTTGATAATAAATCTGAAGCAGAGATAATATTTGAAAATGAAAATATAGTAGCATTCCTGGATATCCAGCCAATCAATTACGGGCACACCCTGGTAGTTTCCAAAAAACATTATGAAAACATTTTAACTGTACCTTCAGAAGGGATTGCTGATATTATGAAAGCAACACAGTTTATTGCCGGTGCTGTTAAAAGAGGTGTTAATGCAGACGGATTTAATATTATTTCCAACAACGGAGATTCGGCAGGACAAACCGTTTACCACTTTCATTTTCATATCATTCCACGTTTCACAGAAGATTTCAATTTCAAACCAATAACAAAAAGCTATGCCTCTGGTGCTATGAGCGAATTTGGCGAAGTTATTCGTTCATTAATTTCAAAGTATAAGGATCTTTATAATGGATAAGAAAATTAGAGTATTGGTTGCCAAAGCGGGATTGGACGGTCACGATAGAGGAGCAAAAGTCATTGCTGCGGCCTTACGGGATGCAGGGATGGAAGTTATTTACACAGGACTTCGTCAAACACCTGAAATGATTGTTGAAGCTGCTATTCAGGAAGATGTTGATGTTATAGGAATTAGTATTTTATCCGGTGCACATATGACAATCTTTCCGAAAATAAAAAAGTTAATGGATGAAAAAGGTGTTGATGATATTCTCTTAACCGGCGGTGGAATAATTCCTAAAGAGGATATTGATGAATTAAAGAAACTCGGTGTTGGGGACTTATTTACGCCAGGTGCGTCAACAACGGATATTGCAAACTATATAAAAGAGTGGACAGGGAGCCATCCTCGTAATTAGATCTGTTAAGTCATAATAATACTACACTTAATAATTATCATTTTTGCCCTCTGCGTAAAATTCGTTTTGCAAAGAAAATCTCGAAGTGAAACATTTTGTGGCAAAAAATAAATACACCAATTCTTTCGAAGCGATAAAGAGTCAAAATTAGCGAAAACAGAAAGAATTTAACGTCTGGGTATAAAAATATTTAAAATAAGTAATAGTGTTATTTTCTCCAGATGAGTCAAATTTCTCACCTTAATTAAATTAAAGTTCAAAAATATAGCGTTAATGAGTGTTAAATAAAGAATTAGCAAAAATATGCCATGGCACGCGAATTGTGACATCTGGCACAAGTGCGATTCTCCTGAATATTAATTACTCAATCTGAAATCTCATTATTGTCCAGATAAAAGTAATTAAGCATCTATGTTCTCTCCTTGGCCTCTGAGTTATTTGCCTGACTCAGAGGTTTTTTTATCCCGGAAATATTATTTATGAGACTAAAAAACGTGAATTTTACTTATTCACTGTCTTTATATTAAAATCTCATTTACATATATTTGCACTCTTATTTTTCACTATTTTTAACAATGATGGCTAAAATGATCGATTTAAAGAATTTGAACGAAATGCAGCTCTCTGCTGTAGAAAATATCAAGCAACCCCAAATGGTAATTGCCGGTGCCGGATCCGGAAAAACACGTGTTTTAACCTATAAAATAGCTTATTTAATAAAAAAAGAGAAATACAAAGCTGATTCAATTCTCGCACTTACATTTACCAATAAAGCCGCACAGGAGATGAAAGACAGGATAGCGGATTTAGTCGGTAAAAAAGCTAACCAAATCTGGATGGGAACATTTCATTCGATTTTTGCAAGAATTCTAAGAATTGAATCTAAATTCACTGAATTCGAAAACAATTTTTCAATCTATGATACCGAGGATTCACAATCGCTTGTAAACAACATAATTAATAACTTCGACATAGATATAGAAGGTGTGACTGCGTCTTCGGTAAGACACAAAATCAGTTATATGAAAAATCATATGGTTATGCCCGATGAATTCCGTAAGAATCATGCTAAAGGATTCATTGAAGAGAAAATTGCTGATATCTATGACGAGTATCAAAAAAGACTGCTTGCAAACAACGCTATGGACTTCGATGATCTTTTATTAAAGCCCATCGAATTATTTAAAACTCATAAGAGCGTTCTTCAGAAGTATAAGAAAAAATTCTCCTACATCCTTGTTGATGAATTTCAGGATACAAACAAAGCTCAGTATGAATTGATAAAATTGTTTGTAACGAGGAATTGCAAGATTTCAGTTGTAGGAGATGATGCCCAAAGTATTTATAGCTGGAGGGGAGCTAACCTGGATAATATGTTAAACTTCAAGAAAGATTATCCGAAACATAAAATATTCAAGCTTGAACAGAATTACAGATCGACAAAAACAATTTTAAAAGCAGCTGATTCAGTTATTAAAAATAACCAGGAGCAGCTTGATAAAACATTATGGACTGAAAATGAAGATGGTGAAAAAATATCGGTAATTAAATGTGCGGACGAAAAAGATGAAGCCCATCAAATTGCAAAGTACATCAAAAAGGAGATTACCAGGAAGAAGCTAAGCCATAAAGATTTTACAGTTTTGTATAGAACAAATGCACAATCAAGAGTACTTGAAGACATTTTCAGAAAGGAAAAACTTCCGTAT
>JASFSF010000135.1:0-6653 GCA_050114555.1 Ignavibacteria bacterium | reverse complement strand
ACCAAGGAGGTTCATCCGCAATTATATAATATCGTTGAAGAAATGAAAATTGCTTCCGGATTTCCGCACATGCCTAAGGTATATATTATTGATTCGCAAGCTCCGAATGCCTTTGCAACAGGCATTAAACCGGAAAACACTGCCATTGCAGTTACAGCAGGATTACTTGGGAAATTGAACAGGGACGAACTTCAAGGAGTGGTTGCCCATGAAATGTCACACATTGTAAACCGTGATATTCAATTCATGACTGTATCGGGCATAATGCTTGGGGTGATAGTATTACTATCACAGGTATTTATGCGTAGTCTTTGGTTTAGCGGAGGAGGCAGGTATTCCAAATCGTCCAGAGACAGTGGACAGGCTCAAATCATATTTTTAGTAATTGCAATTATTTTTGCAATCCTGGCACCGATTGCTGCTCAGCTTCTATATTTTGCTATCTCGCGTAAAAGAGAATATCTGGCCGATGCGTCAGCTGTTAGATTTACACGTTACCCCGAAGGATTGGCCAGAGCCTTAGAAAAGATTTCGAACTCTACTGTTGAATTGAAGACAGCAAATAAGGTTACGGCTCCAATGTATATTGCAAATCCTTTAAAGAAAAAAGGAGCAAAGCTTCAGGATTTAACGAGTACACATCCACCAATTTCTGAACGAATAAGAATACTACGGGGAATCGCTCATTCGGCCGACCTTACTTCGTACCAGCAATCCTTCAATGAAGTTAAAGGTAAGGATACAAAAATTATTCCTTCCTCAGAATTAAAAGAATCAAATCCAATCGATATTAGAACAGTATCAGGACTTCCATTGGCAGGACTAACTCGCAAACAACAACAACGCGATATCGGTAATCTTATTATGAAAGTGAACGATTATTCATTCATAGAATGCTCTTGCAAAGTAACTATTAAAATCCCGCCTGATTTTAAAAAGAAAATAGTTGTATGTCCCAGATGTAAAAGGAGACATAAAATTTAAACTGATGTAATTTTGTATTTTCTATGATCATTTATTAATTAATTTAGTTCTATAAGTAAATCATTCCTCTTTTATTAAGGTAATCCAACAACGGTTTAATTCAACCTTCCCAAGTAATCACTTTTCTAAAAATGTTTTGATGTTTTGATTCAGATAAGTATCAGATTAATTCCCACTTCACTAATTGTTAACAAATGCAATTCTCAATAATGACAATAAATGTCCTTAAACCCTGTCATATTCAAGAATTAAATAGTTTTGAAAGACGAATAAATTCGTTAGTAAAAAATAAAAAATACTAAATTCTTGCAGTTTTGAAATAATTGACAAGTGCTGTGTTTTATTTGGTGGAATGGTATGAAATATATTCTAATCAAATTAAAGAAGATTAACTAACTAGTGATCTATACATCATTGCAGTGATTTGTTAGGGATATCGATATTAAATAATCCAGGTGGAGAATATGCCAAAACAAAATCGACGTAATTTCTTAAAGACGGTTGCCTTTATTGGAACAAGTACAGCAGGAGTCCTGTCTCGTTCTGCCAGAGCTGAATCACCGGATAAAACAAGTACAAAAGGAATGGGAGTTCTGGTTGATACAACTGTTTGCATTGGCTGCAGAAATTGTGAATGGGCGTGTAAGGATTCACATAATTTGAAGAGTGATCCATTAAGTACGTATAGTGATCGTTCAATTTTTAAGAAGAAAAGAAGACCGGACGAGTATGCACTTACTGTGGTGAATGAATATGATAATCCCGGTAATCAATTACTTCCGACAGACGTAAAAGTACAGTGTATGCACTGTAATCATCCGGCTTGCGTTTCCGCATGTATTGTCGGAGCATTTACAAAACAGGAGAATGGTGCAGTTACCTGGGATAAAAATAAATGTATTGGTTGCAGATATTGTATGATTGCCTGTCCATTCCAGATCCCTGCTTTTGAATATTCAAAAGCTCTGGAACCTGATATAATGAAGTGTGATTTTTGTTTTGATAGAACAAAAACAGGTAAGCTTCCGGCTTGTGTAGATATATGTCCTACCGAGGCTCTAACTTACGGCAGAAGAGATGACCTTATAGAACTTGCTCACGACAGAATAAGAAAACATCCTGATCGATATATAAAACACGTACTTGGAGAGTATGAAATAGATGGCACAGCCTGGCTATACCTGGCGGGGCAGGATTTCACCAAACTCGATTTTCCTGTACTTGGTAAAGATCCTGCACCGGGTGTAACGGAATCGATTCAACATGGAATATTTGCTTACTTTGTTCCTCCAATAGCACTTTATGCCTTGCTTGGGGCCGTTATGTGGCTTAATAAAGGTAAAGATAAATCAGGGGAGAGTCTTTGATGGAACTTTTATATAGGCCCACTCCAATTAAGAAAAAGTTTCTAACACCCGGAGTTATTATCCTGATTTTATTGGCAATTAATGCAATTGTATTTCTTGTTATCAGATTCTTTTTTGGTCTGGGCTCAATGACCAATTTAAATAACCAGCAGCCCTGGGGAATATGGATTGCAATTGACGTAGCTGCGGGTGTAGCTCTTGCCGCCGGTGGATTTACAAGCGCCGCTCTTGGGCATATTATAAAAAAGCAAAGGTATTACGTAATATTACGTCCGGCTCTTTTAACCGCGATGCTTGGGTATACATTCGTTGCATTCGGTGTTTTTGTCGATCTGGGCAGATATTATTCTATATGGCATCCGCTTTTTATGTGGAATGGAACTTCACCTCTATTTGAGGTGGGCTTGTGTGTGATGATTTATGCCACCGTACTATATATAGAATTTCTTCCTATTGTAACTGAAAAGTTTATCGGTAAGGTAAGATGGAGAGGAATACTTTCGAAACCTGTTGATTCATTCTTGCGTTTTCTTCATCGTGGATTGGGAAAGACAATGTTTGTTTTCATCATTGCAGGTGTTGTTCTTTCAACGTTACACCAGTCTTCGCTTGGAACCTTAATGGTTATAGCAGGACCTAAAATGCATCCGCTTTGGCAAACACCTATTCTACCGCTGCTCTTTTTAATTTCCGCTATAGCTGTCGGGTTCCCGATGATTATTTTTGAATCATTGATTGCTTCCAGGTGCCTTGGTTTAAATATGGAAATGGAAGTATTGTCTCCGCTGGGAAGAAGAGTAGCCCCAATTCTCGGAATCTATCTTGCTGTTAAGCTGATTGATATGGTAATCAGGGGAACATACGTCTATTTAGTCGAAATTAATTCTCAGAGCATAATGTTTGTTGTTGAGATTGTAATTGGAATCATTATTCCTCTAAGAATGCTCTTCTCAAACAAAGTATTGAAGTCACCACTCTGGCTATTTATCGCATCAACGCTGGTGGTTGCCGGTGTTCTTATTAACAGGATAAATTGTTTTCTTGTCGCATATTCCCCCCCATATGCATTGGAATCTTATTTCCCTTCAGTTGGTGAAATATCCGTTACAATTGGTTTCGTTGCAATATTAGTGCTTCTCTACAGGGCATTTGTGATGTTCTTTCCTGTTATAAGTTTACCGGATTTAAGATTGTCACCGAAAACCAAGTACACAATAATGGGAGCTGAGAAATGAACGTATTGGTTAGAATATTGCCCGTATATTTATTGTTGAGCTCTTTGATTTTTTCGCAGATAAAAGAACACGCACCGATGGATATTAATTGTAAAACGTGCCATATGTGTGAAGTCCCGACCAAAGATGATCCGTGCCTTATAGCTTGTCCGCGTTTTTCGATGACAAAGAAGTATCCCTCCCCTGAATCTATAACACAAGTTATTGTGATCGATAAATTGGAAAAGAGATATACTCCGGTTGTTTTTACACATAAGTTACATGCCCAGATGTCCGAGATGACAGGTGGTTGTCTGGGTTGTCATCATTATAATACGTTAGGGCCCATATTATCTTGTAACGCCTGTCATTCAATGGAAAGGAAAAGAGAAACGGTAAGGCTTCCCGATTTAAAAGGTGCTTATCACCAAAAATGCTTGAATTGTCATCGGCAGTGGAGCAGACAAACAGAATGTACATCCTGTCATCAGGAAAAAGATAAGCTGAAAAGCTCAACTTTAACTGGAGTTGATCCTGAGTTGAAAATGAAATCACACCCCCCGGTTAAGATTCCGACTAAAATAGTTTACCAGACAGTTTCCGAAAAAGGTAAGCTGGTAACATTTTATCATAATGATCATTCAAAGCAATTTGAACTGGCATGTGTTAACTGCCATAAAAATGAAAATTGTATACGATGTCATTATGCTGAGAAAACAGGTAATATAAAAAACGGATTTTATGATACACCGGTAAAAGTAAATTTACCGGAAGAAGAACGACATAAAAGATGTTTTACATGTCATAGGGAAGATAAATGTGTGATATGCCACAGCAACGTCGAGAAAAAATCCTTTAATCATAAAATAAGAAGCGGCTGGGAGCTTAGTAGATTTCATAATCACTTATCTTGCAGAGAGTGTCATAATAATGCCGCAAGATTTTTAGATGTTAAAAAAGAATGTAATAGTTGTCACTTCGATTGGAACTCAGAATCTTTTGATCATAAAATTACAGGTTTAATTCTGGATGAAGATCATGTGGAAAACTCTTGTGAGGATTGTCATATAAACCGGGACTTTAAAAGTAATCCTGAATGCGATAATTGCCATGACGAAAAAAACTTTCCGGAACATAAACCCGGGAAACTTATAAATGTTGAATTGATAAAATGATATGTAGTAACCAAGAATAATTTGTAATTACGGTATGTTTACTAAAATCGAACTAAAATTAATTGTTGCAGTAGGAGTTATAATTTTCATAATTATCGGTGTATTTTCTTACTTTAATATTCAATCCCAGAAAGAAACCCTGATGTCGCAGGCTGAAGATCATGCTTATAAACTAAGCGATGCGATCAAGAACAGTTCTCACTCAAGTATGTTATTAAACAAAAGAGACCAAATACACGAAATAATTAATACGATTGGAGAAGAGCCATTTATAAAGGAAATTCGTCTTCTTAATAAAGAAGGCATGGTTATGTTTTCATCAAACGATAATCTTATTGGGGAGATGGTTGATAAGAAAGCTGAAAGTTGCTATGCATGTCATACAGCTTATGAACCTCTGGAAAAACTTTCCATCAAGGAAAGAATGCGCATTTACAGGGTTCACCCGGATTCATCAAGGATACTGGGAATAATAAATCCGATATACAATGAACAATCTTGCTGGGGCTCTAACTGCCATGCGCATCCGGAAACTCAAACTGTACTAGGAGTTCTGGATGTAAAGATCAGTTTAAGAGATGTTGATAAGCAAATTAGTGATAGTGAAATGCGGTCCATTCTTTTTGCTGTGATTGCCATGGTGACGTTAAGTTTCATTATTGGTTTTTTTGTAAGAAAATGGGTAGTCCATCCGGTTAAAGAACTCGTTAAAGCCACTCACGAAGTAAGCTCAGGCAACCTAAATTATGCTATCGCTCAATTGGGTAAAGACGAATTGGGGACACTTGGAATATCATTTAACAATATGACCAGGAAACTTGCAGAGGCAAGACTTCAGCTTTTTCAATCGGATAAAATGGCTTCTTTAGGCAGGCTTGCGGCGGGTGTTGCACACGAAATAAATAATCCTCTCACCGGTGTTCTTACTTATGGCAGCTTTCTATTAAAAAGAACAAAGGATAATTCGGAATTACAGGATGATCTTAAAATAATTGTTAGAGAAACTAAAAGAAGCAGGGATATAGTAAAGAGTTTACTGGACTTCGCAAGACAGTCGGTGCCTAAAAAAAACAAAGCCGATTTAAATGAAATAATTGAAGCAGCAATTCACGTAGTTGAGAATCAGTTATCAATCAATAATATACAATTAGACAAGAAATTTGATGAGAGTCTGCCGCAAATTACCGTTGATGGAAACCAGATACAGCAGGTGATAATAAATCTGATTGTAAATGCTTCCGATGCAATTGGCGATAAAGGCGGATTAATAACCATATCAACGTCAGTAATCAGTCTTTCTCCATACGGAATTGTGCAGATCAAAAACGCTGTTTGTCCAAAGCAGCACGATTTGATCGATAATGAAGTTAAGATTGATGGATTCCCATCCATAAGGGTTAAAGCAGTAATTGCAGATCATGAAGGATATATAAATCTAAACCCGGTATATGGAAAGCAAAAACACCAATATGGAATTGTAATAAAGAAAGGAAAGGATGTAAAAATATCCTGTCCTAAATGCAATATATCGTTAATAGATAAAACTATTAGATGCCCTAAATGTGAGTCGGAAGTTTATACGTTTGAAGTTCCCCCCGACGGTATATTCAAAGGTTGTACTAATCCCGATTGCGACTGGGAAAAATGGGATGCTGTTGATGATGCCGGGTATAAAGATTTTGCTGAGATTAAAGTTTCGGATACAGGCCGGGGTATTTCAAATGAGGATCTTCCTAGAATTTTCGAACCATTCTACAGCACAAAAGGTCAAAAAGGAACCGGCTTGGGATTAGCAGTTATCTGGGGAATAGTTGATAACCATAATGGAACGATACACGTAAAAAGTGAGCTCGGAAAAGGATCAACGTTTACAATTCATCTTCCTGCAAAAAAGAATAGTTGATACTTATGAG
>JASFSF010000134.1:0-6659 GCA_050114555.1 Ignavibacteria bacterium | reverse complement strand
AAACCGAAAACCATCGATATGATATTCTTGCATCCAGTACAGAACGCTTTCAACAATTAACCTCCTCGCCATTGGTCGTTCAGTTTTGAAGTCGTTCCCACATCCACTTACGGCTATATAACCTCCCTCTTCATCCAATCTGAAATAATATTCTTTATCAATCTCTTTTAAATTTCCAATTTCATATTCGGAAAGGTGATTATAAACCACATCCATAATTACCGCAATTCCTTCCTTATGGAATGCTTTAACCATATCTTTGAAATCATATACTGCTCTTGCATCGTCACCATTCCATTCATCAAATTTTATTTCTCTAACATCTTCACTGTAGTATGCCTCAGGTGCAAAGTAAGCAGCGGTCATATATCCCCAGTGGTTTCTTTCATAAGGATTCCAGGTATTAAATTTTCCTTTCAATGAATCACCAAACGGTATTTCGATATTTGCAAATTCCTGCGCCGGTAAAAGTTCAACAGCGTTCACTCCAAGATTCTTTATATAATCGATTCCGCCTTTTTTATCTTTTTCGATTAGACCCTGATATGTTCCTCTCTTCTCTACTCCTGAAGATATATGTTCAGTCATATCCCGAATATTCATTTCATATATGATTAAATCACGCCAATCGATTTTTATCCAATCATCATCTTCCCAATCATAATCACTTTCCTTAATGATAATTCCTCTTCTCGGACTGAAATATGTGTTAAAGGTAGCAACAGCTTTTGCATACGGATCAAGACAAATAATGTTTTCACTGCCGGGTATTTCTGTATGCTTTACTTTGTAACCATAAAAGTACCCATATAATTCACCATCTACCGAAACTTCCCAAATATTATTTTCATCCCTTTCCATATCAAATTCTTTTCCAACAGTTTGTTCGGGCTGATTAAAAATTATGACTTTAACATCATCTGCAGATGGAGCAAATAACCTGAAATGGGTTTTACCATTTTCAACAAATGAACCGAGTTTTTCACCCGAAGCTATTGAATCAATTACCTGTTGATTAAATGCCGGATTATTTATTTCCCTTGGTTGTGCTTTTCCTGTATATAATTTACTCCCCATCACTGTCAATGATAGGACAATTAATAAGATTCCAAACTTTTTGTTTTTCATTTTATAACCGCTAAATAAGGATGATATATACCTATTTCTTTTAGTAAGAAAAGATAATTATTATTTATTCTTTAACCGCTAAAGTAAATCCAGATTAATCCAATAGTTAAAATTAGTAAGACAGACAAAATCAGGTCTCTTTTTCTCCAGCCCTTGTCGCTAACGATAATTTCCTTGTCTGTTGTATAAATTGTGAGCCCTTTTATTTTCTGTGCAGCAGGCTGAGAAGTAAAATAGCTGACCAAAACTAACACTAAAGTACAAACAAGGAAAAGTAGGAAAGCAAAGTGAAGGAAGTTGATAGCCGCATATTCATAAAAAAATCCACTAAGTGAATCCTTGGCAAGTTCCAGAACCAATCTTGTTATTCCTAAAATAAAGCCGGTGATTAGAGCAACAATTGCTCCTTGTGAGTTTACCCTCTTAGAAAGTAATCCGATTAAAAATATTGCTGCTATCGGAGGTGAGATGTAAGCCTGCACACTTTGTAAATATTGATAGAGCTGACCGGAAATTAATTTCATCATAGGAATCCATAACAATCCGAACACAACTAAAATTATCGTAGCAATTCTTCCAACAAGTATCAATCTTTTTTCCGTTACATCAGGATGAAGCTTTTTATAAATATCCCATGTAATAAGAGTTGAACAGGAGTTAAACACCGATGAAAGTGAACTCATAAGAGCCGCAAGTAATCCAGCCACCACAATTCCCTTTAAACCAACCGGCAGCAAAGTTCCTATTAAAGTTGGTAAAGCATGATCGGGAGAAACCAAAGAAATATCACCAGTTTTTGCTAATGCGTAGGCAATCACTCCCGGAATTACAAAAATAAACAACGGAAGAATTTTCAGATAACCGGCGAAGATTGTTCCTCTTCTGGAATTATTAATATCTTTACCGGATAAAACTCTTTGAACAATAAACTGATCTGTGCACCAGTACCAGACACCAAGAATGGGAGCCCCAAATAAAATTCCCGTCCATGGAAAGTTCGGATCGCTCATCGGTTTCCACAAACTGAAAAATCCGGAATCTGCTACGGAATAGAGTTTATCTATTCCTCCAAGATGATACAGTCCAACAATTGTAACAATACATGCACCGATGACAAGAATGAACATCTGTATCATATCAGTATAGAGCACTGCACGCAAGCCCCCAAGCACAGTATAAATTCCCGTAATGACGACAACAATAAATGCCCCGGTCCAGAATTCAATTCCCATTAACGATTCAAAAACAATTCCACCTGCTGCAATAGTTACAGAAATTTTCGTAAGCACATAGCCAATGATTGATATAACAGCAAGGTACCATCGTGCACCGGAAGAATATCGTTTCTCCAAAAATTCGGGCATAGTAATAACCCCACTCTTTAAGTAGAAAGGAACGAAAAGCCATCCAAGAATTAAAAGAATAATTGAGGCAAGAATTTCAAATTGCCCAACTGCAACTCCGCTAGCCGCACCGGTTCCTGCCAATCCAACTAAGTGCTCGCTCCCAATATTTGATGCAAAGAGTGAAGCTCCTATTATGAACCACCCGATATTTCTTCCCGCGAGAAAGTAATCGGAAGATGATTTACTTCTTCTTTTTTTACTGAACGAAGACCAAAACGCAACTACGAAAACGATTACAAAATATACTGCGATCAGTATCCAATCTAAATATTCAAGCATTGAATTCTATCTAATTATTTAATGGGATAAAACTTATAGCTGTTCCGCCACCGGGTGCAAGTTTGAATTCTATTGTATCATTCATATCTACTGTTCTCTTTTTAATTTTGTATGCGGTTGGATTTTTGTCCCAATGAGAATGTTCATCATCAGAATAAATTATTGCATCATATTGTATCTCCCCATCAAGAAAGTTTAAGGAAATATTAATCGTTCTTTCATTTTCATCAGTTATGCTTCCGAGAAACCAATTATCGGTGTTGCGTTCTTTTCTTACCGTTGTAATAAACTCTCCGATCTCTCCATTCAAAACAATTGTTGTATCCCAATCAACACCTACATCTCGAATAAATTGAAAAGCTGGATGATCTATGTAATTTTCCGGTAGATCCGCGGCCATCTGAAGCGGACTAAATATAACTACATACAGCGCCAATTGATGAGTAGTTGTTGTGTTAACCTGGTTGTTAGGTTTGTACTTATCAAATTTTATATCAAAAATCCCAGGTGTGTAATCGATTGGACCGGCAAGCATTCTTGTGAACGGAACAATAGTTAAATGCTCTGGTGGGTTTCCGCCATCAGAAGACCAAGCATTAAATTCCTGCCCGCGTAAACCTTCAGCACTTATTAGGTTTGGATAAGTTCTTCGTAAACCGGTTGGTTTAATTGGTTCGTGAACATCCACCATCACTTCGTATTCAGCGGCTTTCTCCATCACTTTTCTATAATGATTTACCATCCACTGTCCGTGGTGATATTCACCCTCTGGCATAATTTTACCGACATAACCTGTTTTTACAGAATGTATTCCTAATTTCTTCATTAACGCAAAAGCTGTATCCAGTTGTTTCTCGTAGGTTCTTGGAGCAGAGAATGTTTCGTTATGCATTATTAGCCCGACTCCCTTTTCTTTTCCATATCGTACTACTTCTTCCAAATCGTAATCGGGATAAGGTGTAACGAAATCGAATCTGTTTTCTCTAACATTTAGTTCCCATCCTGTATTCCATCCTTCTACCAGAACCCCTGAGATATTATTAGCTGCCGCAAAGTCAATATATCTCTTGGCGTTCTCTGTTGTTGCACCGTGTCTTCCACTTCCATAATTCCAATTCGATTTCCCAATGTGCATTTCCCACCAGATACCAACATATTTTTGAGGCTTAATCCAACTAGTATTCTTTAACTTATTCGGTTCATTCAAATTTAAGATCAAATTTGATTCAATCAAGCCCTTTGCATTATCTGATATCTGTATTGTACGCCATGGAGTTTTAAATGGTAGTACCCTTTTCACTTTATACCCTGAACGATCAGAACCAACCAACTCACTCACCATTCTTAAATTTCTTTTATCTACCTTTAACGTCATTCCCGCGTAATCTGTTAAATTCGCTTCGTGAAAACCCAAATACAATCCATCATCAGTGCGCATTGTTACCGGTGTATTTACAGCGTTTTCAGGAATGTAAGTTTGAAGAAGATTAGTATGATAAGCCTTTGATAATGCATCTATTTCGGAAAATTTAGTTGTATTATATAAATGTTCGTAAATATCCCAGTCACCGGGAGTCCACCAGCAAGTATGATCACCTGTTAAACTAAACTGAGTAAGTTCATTCATTATTATAACAGTATCCATACTTTCTTGTTCCGGAAATTCATACCTGAACCCAACGCCGTCATCATAAACCCTAAAACAAATATTTAATTTTCTTCCCGGATCTTTTTCTTCTTCAAATTCAACAATTAATTCATTATAATGATTACTTACAAAGTGTTGTTCACCCCAGGGTAATTCCCACATTTCATTAAAACTACTTTGTTTAGCATCCAATAATTTTAAATTATTTATTAATGATGGTTGGTTAGCAAATTCAAATCCCATCATTGAAGTATCGATTATTACTTCATTTTTATATCTGATTAAATAATTTGGCGAGCTGTCATTTGTTAAAATAAACTCGACTGTGATATTATTTGAAGGGGATGAAAGAATATTTGTTGTTTCGGTAAATATCTTACAACCGACTACAACTAATGAAATAATTACAAATATGGTTATACTAGTTAAATATTTTATCATCATGCTATTTTTTTATGCGTATGGCATATACCTGGTGGTTTTAGATAATTAATCTGTTAATGATTATAATCGTATACAATTTAGTATTTATTTATTATTATTTGAAACATGCCATACTATAAAAAAATCGTATTGAGATTATTAAATTTGTACAACATTATTTGTAAAGGAGTTTTAATTGAAATTCAAACGCAGTGCTGGAATACTTTTACATCCAACATCCCTTCCTGGCAAATATGGAATCGGGGACCTTGGATCTGAAGCATACAGATTTGTTGATTTTTTAGAAGAAGCCGGACAGAAGCTCTGGCAGGTTTTTCCACTTGGCCCTACTGGTTACGGGGATTCTCCATATCAATGTTTTTCAGCATTTGCTGGAAATCCACTTTTAATTAGTCCCGATATACTTGTAGATGAAGGATTGTTAAGCAAAGATGAACTTAATGATCTCCCTTTAACAAATCCAGGCAAGGTTGATTTTGGGACTGTCATCGATTTTAAAAAGAAAGTTTTGAGAGAGGCTTACTTAAAATTCAGGAATGATACAACAAAGGTCTTTAATAAATTTTGCAAGGAGCATAATGAATGGCTTAGTGATTTCGCCATATTTATGGCTTGCAAAGAAGCACATAGTGGAAAAGTGTGGAGCGAGTGGGAGAAAGGTTTAGTGCAACGTAATAAAAGCTCATTAGAAAAATTTCAAAAAAAATTTAAGGATGAAATTCTGTATAACAAATTTGTTCAATACATTTTTTTCAAGCAGTGGAAGTCTCTTAAAAAATATGCGAATAACAAGGGAATAAAAATTATCGGTGATATGCCAATTTTTATTGCATACGATAGTGCAGATCTCTGGGCTAATAAGGTAATGTTTACAGTTAATAAAGATGGAAAACTGGACTTTGTGGCTGGAGTTCCTCCGGATTATTTTAGTGAAACCGGACAATTATGGGGTAATCCACTCTATAAATGGGATGTGATGAAAAAGGATGACTTCCATTGGTGGCGCAGACGATTTGCCAGCTTATTAGAACTGGTCGATATTATTCGAATAGACCACTTTAGAGGTTTTGAAGCATTCTGGAAGATTCCCGGTGATGCCAAAACAGCGCAGGGTGGTAAGTGGATTAAAGCACCTGGTAAAGAACTTTTTTCTACTGTTAAAAAAAGTCTAGGTGATGTTCCTTTTCTTGCTGAAGATTTAGGTGTAATAACTCCTGAAGTAGACGAGTTGAGAAATAATTTTAATTTTCCTGGTATGAAAGTTCTGCAATTTGCATTTGGTAAAGAAGGAGAAGAAAAATTTCTCCCTCACAATTTTGATTTAAATTATGTTGTGTACACCGGGACACACGATAACGATACTACGAGAGCATTCTTTGAGAAAGAGGGGAAAAAAGATACTGACGTTTACCGCCATGCATTGAAGTATTTAAATTGCTCTAAAGATAATCTTCTTCAAGAACTGATTAGAGCTGCCTATTCCTCAGTTGCAGTGTTCGCTATAATTCCTATGCAGGATATTTTAGGTCTTGATGGCTCTGCAAGAATGAATTTTCCCAGCACTTTAGGTGGTAACTGGACCTGGAGATTTACCTGGGATCAAGTACCTGAAGACCTTACAACTAAGTATAAAGAACTATCAGTACTTTACGGACGCAGCAAATAAACTATAATGTAGCATAGATTTTCTGGTTGCAAATGCTTGTCTTAATTTCATTTTGACAGGCAAATAAAAATGACTGGATATATTATTT
>JASFSF010000133.1:0-6667 GCA_050114555.1 Ignavibacteria bacterium | reverse complement strand
CAACGCAGGGAAATATGAAAAATTGAACCGGCGAATAACACCATCTGAATATAAAGAAGTTTTGGACTACGCATTCAGCAAGGGATTGAGGCGTGGATTTGAGTGAACTAAGATCAAATCTATTTGGGGGAAACAACTAAATTACCTTGGTGGCTTATATTTAGAATGGTTGTTATCCGGATAAATACAATTATTCTTCCAACTCTATTATCGATCAGTTATATTTGTAAGAAAAATGACACTGATAAAATAATCTATACATAAGATTTAGAATATAAGAGGATTAATTATGAACTTTTTGTACAAGATATATTTCGTATCTATCGCCCTATCTATTTTCTTATTATCAGGTGTAAGCTTTTCTCAAATAACAATCGACAGCAGTGACATACCCTCAACAACCGGAACTGATTTAATAAATTGTGAAGGCTACAATGCAATTGGTTTCGACATAGAGTCAACAGGTGAAGATTATTTCTGGGATTTCAGTTTAGCTGATACATTGCAAGGTGATACTACAACGCAGCAACTTTTAGATCCGGCTCAATCAATTTTTGATGATGTTAATTTGATTGTTTTCAGAGACTGGGAATTTCCGCCTGGATTTCATAATCTCAGAAAAGCGCATTTAAATCTTACCCAAAACTATTTAATTTTCCGCGCATTCGAACTTTATATGAATCCGCAAATTTCCGACAGCACTACCATTGTTTTTGAACCGGGTGTTCCACTGCTTCAATTTCCATTAAATTATCAATCTCAGTGGAGCGGAACTTATACTAGGAAGACTTACCAGGGCGGGGTGCTAACAGATTCTATTCTTGTGCACTACGACATGGAAATAGATGGCTGGGGAGAAGTTGCAATACCGAATGGTAACTATGATTGTCTCCGGTTAAAAACAATCTCCGCGCAATGGATCGATTCAACAAGTAGTTGGGATGTATTCGATTCTGCCTACACCTGGTTATCTAAATCGATACCGGTAGTATTTCAGGTAATTGAGACACATACGGATCCCGCAACAGGAATCCGTTACGGACAATTTCTATACTATAGCCCAAATCCTGTCCCGGCTGATCCGGAAGACGAGGATATAATACCGGGAAAATTTGAACTCTCCCAGAACTATCCCAATCCATTTAATCCATCAACCATAATTAAATATCAAATTCCGGAAGCAAGTTTTGTATCTGTTAATGTATATGACCTGCTCGGAAATGAGATAGCTACTCTGGTTAATGAAGATAAAACTGCCGGTAGTTATGAGGTTAAGTTCGACGGATCTAGTTTGAGCAGTGGTATTTACTTTTACCGGTTGAGCGCAGGAGATTTTTCACTATCGAAGAAAATGATTCTCCTTCGCTAAAGTTACTAAGAACATGTTTTAATGAAATATTTACGAGACAATTCAGTCGACAAATTATTAATTTAGGGTGAACTATTTACTTATTTTAAATTATCCAAACTTCGAGTTGTTGTTGAGTATTAATTTATTGTTTGAACTTTCCTTTGGTAAACTTTACTTTTTCCCTTATCAATTTTAAAGAGTACTATGAATTTATTAAACAAACTTTCGCTTCTTTTAATAATGGTATTATTAACATTTTCCTGTGCAGGAAACGAACCCGAACAAAAAGGATCACCCGAATACATCGCTGAAATTACAGAGTGGCACCAGAAACGGATTGAAAGATTAAAACAGGATAACAATTGGTTAAATCTTGTCGGTCTTTTCTGGCTTGAAGAAGGAGATAATTCATTTGGTTCCGCTGCTGATAATAAAATAATATTCCCAGAGGGAAGTCCCGAACGAATTGGGATTATATCACTTATTGATAGTTCACTAAGTTTTACTGCAGAAGCTGGTGTGATTGTTACTTCTGAAGACAATCCGGTTACAGAGTTAACATTAAAAGAAGATGTATCAGGGGAACCTACAATTCTCACATCCGGAAGATTCAGATGGTATATAATTAAAAGAGGTGAAAGATACGGCATACGATTAAGAGATCTTGAAGCCCCCATACTAAAAGAATTTAAAGGAATTGAAAGATATCCAACAAATTCCGATTGGAAATTTGAAGCAAAGTTTGAACCTTACGATCCGCCAAAAAAGATAATGATACCTAACATTCTTGGTACAACCGAAGAAAGTAATTCTCCCGGTGCATTAATTTTTAATAAAGATGGTAATGAATATAAACTGGATGCTTTAGAGAGCAGAACCGGTTATTTCATTATATTCGCAGATGAAACAAGCGGTGATGAGACTTATGGTGCCGGAAGATTTCTGTATACAGGAATGCAGGATACATCCGGAATAGTTATACTTGATTTTAATAAAGCTTACAATCCCCCCTGTGTTTTTACCAAGTATGCTACATGCCCATTACCTCCAAAGCAAAATTATCTTCATCTGGAAATAACTTCCGGAGAAAAAATGTGGGGAGAGATGCATTAAAATTCTGCTTATAACGAATTTATTATTTTTGAATAATTGAACCGACGGTTATATCAAACATCGATTACTTGAGAAGTTTGGATTAATTATATTACTTGTTCGTAATCTAAAATACTACATGACTTAATCAATTTATTCCAAATCAAACCTGGTATGATTTGAAACATCCCTGGAGCGGACTAAAAAATATTCCCCGCAACATCTGGCTTTTATCAATCGGCACACTAATTAACAGAACCGGAATGATGGTTCTTCCCTTCATTGCCCTTTATTGCGTAGAGGAACTTAATGTTGGTGTTGCAGAATCCGGACTCGTGCTTGCCTCATTCGGAATCGGGGCATTTGTATCTGCACCGTTTGCAGGAAAACTGAGTGATAAAATTGGTTCCGCCCGGTTGATGATGATATCACTGGGTTTATCAGGTACATTTTTGTTTTTTTACTCATTGGTTGATGACTTTCTTCTTTTCCTCATTCTAAGTTTTTTCTGGGCAATTATATCGGAAGCATTCAGACCAGCAAGTTTATCATTTATCTCAAGCCAAATTAGTGGTGACAGAAGAAAAACCGCTTTTGCCGTCTACCGTCTGGCAATTAATGTTGGAATGAGCATCGGTCCCGTGCTTGGTGGAATATTGAGTACAATTGATTTTTCCTTATTATTTTATTTCGACGGGGCAACATCAATTGCAGCATGCTTGTTCTTGATTTTTTCCGGCATGAAAGAAAGCAGCCTTCAGCCTGAAACTGTAACTGAGACTGATGAAACTCCTGCAAGTAAAAAAATATCAGTATTTAAAAACAGGTTGTTTATATACTTTCTTTTGGCACTTATCCCTGTTGATATTGTCTTCTTCCAGCATATCGGTGCATTGCCTTTGTTTGTTGTAGGAGAGCTTGAATTTTCAAAATCCATGTTTGGAATTTTAATGGCTATAAATACTGTACTCGTAATTATTGTTGAAGTACCCTTGAACGATGCAATGCGTAACTGGAAACACTGGAAAGCTCTGGCACTTGGAGCATTATTAGCAGGCATTGGTTTTGGAATTTTGATATTTGCCGAAGAAATTTTTCTTTTAGTTTTTTCTGTAGTCATCTGGACATTTGGGGAAATGATATTATTCCCTGCAGCAGGCGATTATGTTGCAGAGATTTCACCTGCAGAAAAACGTGGAGAGTACATGGGTTATTTTCAGATGACCTTCAGTGCTTCGCTGATTTTAGGCCCCCTGTTTGGTAATAAAGTGCTGGATGATTTCGGCTCAACAATTCTTTGGGGAGGAGCATTACTTTTGGGATTGATCTCAGCATTAATGATGACTGTATTAAGGAATCGAAAATCCACAATATTAAAAGTTAAGGATGATTCCAACCAATAAAAGTTCTAAGTTACTTTTTATCCTCTTTCCAGGATTTTAACTTATTAATTATTCTCTTCCTGTTCATAAATAGCAGTCCCGCAATTGCCGCAATTATTACAATAATATAAATCCAATCATACGATTTTGGTGACAACCTGGATTGCCATTCACCGATTTTAGCTTCAATCCTGTCAAGTTGGTGACCTTCTAAAATTTTCTCTTCAATTAGAAAAGGAATCCAATCTTTTTTTATTACATCGTTCCAGGTATCATCTGCAAATACTTCGTAACTTTCCACTGACTCGGCATCGCTTACTACTCCGATATTCCTTATTTCATCATCAATATACGATCTGATTATACGTGTGAAATCTTTTCCTGAATAAAATTCTTCCAGCTGAATAAACTTAAATGCAAATTCCTGTCTTATATTTATCCATGTAGCTGTTTCAACAGCTCCGAGCCATTTGGTATAAAGTGAATCAATTTCAAAAACTTTCTTCGCCTTATTTTTCCTTGAAATATAAATGTCGATAAGATTTGGTCCAGCATCCTGCCAGAATTCTGAAAATTCCAATTGCTGCTTTTTAATATCTCGCAAATCTTCAGCAGCAAGCGTGGTCATATAAATAAAACGAATATTATCCTGAAGAGATTTTATAATATTCTCTATAAGATTATTTTTTTCGGAACTAATGAATATTTCACTCTTTTCTTTGGTATTTAGTTGAACATCTTTTTTCATCAGTTTGGGCATTAAGCTATCAACAATACTATATATCAATTCATCACGCTTGTTTAAAGATATTTTTAGTTCGGTAACTAAGTTTTTCAATTCATCCGTTTTGGTGTCATTCTTTTGAACCGACAATTCAATGTCCTGGATCTTGTTCATAAGTTCGCTGTTTCTCTTGTTAAGAGCAGACACCTGTTCCTTTAATTGAATATTTTCAGTTTGAAGAATATCAATAGTTTTGAAATCCTGGCTGCGTATAACATATGCAAGATTTAGATTTTCAAATGATTTGTCAAAGTTTTCGGGATACAGACTCTTATCAAGTAACTCTTTATGTTCAAGATATTCATTTCTGAACCGATCTATACTCTGAGCTAATAATTTTAATTGCTCAAGCCCTTTAGCATTGTTTATAGAGTCTTCCATTTGTTCAACTGATTCTTTAAATGTTTGAACCAGTTCATAATCAGATTGTGAAAACAGCTGTATGCTCAGCAGGGATAAAAGGAGAAAGAAAACAATCGCTCTGACCTGAAAAAGATTATTCATTTTTTATCCTGTAAATTCCTTTATTTGTTAAGTATAAAATATCCTCCCCGTTAATTAATTCAATATAAGGTGATCGTTGATTCAATGCCGGATTGATTAAACCACTTTCAGAAATGAAAATTTTGTTTTCCAGAAGAAAGGCACCATCAACGATAATAAAAACATATACGTTCTTAAATGCTTCCCCGGTTAGAAAATAGAAACCATTGTTATTTCGTAGAAGTCTTATTTCAGAATTAATGTAATCTGTAGAATCCCCGAATTCCTCTAAGAACACATCAATTGTGTTAAAACTGATTGAATATCTGTCATCGGTAACATTGCCATTTCTATCCACCATTAGTACAGATTCAACTGGCCAGCCAAAGTTTGCCGGCTGAAGTTTTAAACTTGAACAGGCATAAAATAGAATTGGAAATAAGAGATGTAAGATCAATAATCTGCTTTTCATCCGGCCTCCGAATAGTATAAATCTCTTGTTCAACTTAATAAATTATTTCCAAAATTTTCATGAACAAAATTTTTCCCAGGACTTGCAAGTGTATTACAATCTCAACGCAATTTATTTCTTATCATTTAGAGAGTCTTTACTGAATAAAGTTTCAAATTAATGTTCCGGGTATCTTTCTTCTTATTTTGATTTAAAATATAGATTTGTATATATTGTATATAAATTATATATACAATATTAACAAATAGCACAATTATGAAGATTGAAGTTTCAAATTCTTCCCCCTATCCAATATATGAACAGATATCGAGACAAATCAGGAATTTTATAATTTCCGGTGAGCTCAGTTCCGGTGATTCGCTTCCATCTATTAGAAGTCTGGCAAATGATCTCCAGGTAAGTGTAATCACAACAAAAAAGGCTTATGATCTTCTGGAAAAGGAGGGCTATCTCGATAGTGTAACAGGACGTGGAACTTTCGTTGCGGAGAAAAACAAAGAATTGGTTCGAGAGATTCAGATGAAAATTATTGAGGATCGCATTCACGAAGCTGTATCAGATGCAAAATTGTTTGGCGTATCACTTAAAGAGCTGTCTCAGATGTTAAATATGTTCTATAAAAGTAAATGACGAAAGTTATTTTTTGACAAATAATGCTATTATGTTTTGATGTCTTAAGTTCAATTACACCTGACGTTAACTCATCATATAGCAGCAGCAATTCTTCTGAAATGATAACCATAAACTACGAAAGTCATTGCAAGAGAAAGTTTAGCGGGGTATTTAAACAAACTAAAAAGTAGTAATCTCCAGAAATATCCCCTTCCATTCTCGAGTAATCCAATTTTCCAGAGTATTTTTAAAAAAGCTTTAATCTCCGTAAAGGATATTCTCCCGGAATCCCAAAAAGGTAATTCATAATTGCTAAGGAATTTTCTCAAGCGCAAATAAAATCCCTTTTGCGAGTAAATGGATTTAATAATATTCGCGTACCCGGACATCAGCTCGCTATAGTTCATTTTTGGTATAAAATTAATTGAACCATCCATATTATTTCCGGTAAAACTGCTCAACAATCGTTTCTCACTACTTAGTCTTTTAAA
>JASFSF010000132.1:0-6707 GCA_050114555.1 Ignavibacteria bacterium | reverse complement strand
GACAAAATTTTTCATCACTTTTACTTTCTGCACCTCTCAGATTATGATTTAGATGAAAACAACCCAGAGTAATATTAAGTCTCCTTTTGAATTTATAAAGGAAGTTGAAAAGAAAGACAGAATCAGCTCCCCCGCTTAAAGCAATCAACACACTATCACCAGACTGGAGTAGATTGTTATCGAGGATAAATTTTAAAGTCTTCTGTTCAATTGTCTTTAGCATTAGTACTTAATCCGGTTAATCTCGGTATGGAATAGTTCGGGAAAATTGTTATCGACAACTTAGAAAAAATAAATATTTATCCACAAAATAGGCGAACGAAGAAAGGAAACCTATATTTTTTAATCGATGCTCAGTATCTCAAACTCCAGTAAACCGGCCGGAGCTTTAACTTTGATATTCTCACCAAGTTTTGCACCCATTAATCCTTTACCCACCGGAGATGTCACAGAAATTTTACCTGCCTGAAAATCGGCTTCCTCAGGCGATACAAGAATATAATCGAAAGATTTTTGAGTCTTCAAATTTTTAATTTTCACTTTAGAAAGAATATGTATTTTATCTTTTTCGAATTGCGAAGTATCAATTAGTCGAACACGTGAAAGTATATCTTCCATTTTACTTATTTTCAGTTCAAACAGTCCCTGCTCTTCTTTAGCAGCATCATATTCAGCATTTTCCGAAAGATCACCATGAGCACGCGCTGTCGCAATTTTATCAGCCATCTGTTTTCTGCCGTTGGTTTTCATCTCCTTCAACTCTTTTTCTAGCTCCACTAATCTTTCTTTCGTCAGGTATACAAAGTTTCCTTCGGCCATAAACTCTTTCAAATTTTTGTGAATGTTTAAAAAAAATTGCCACCGTCCTGATAATAAGGACAGTGGCAAAACAAACATATAAATTTAGGTTTAGGTTGTCAAGACATACTCCGTAGTTCGAAAATGAATCTCCGTCCCACTAATCTACTTAAGCAGAACCATCTTTTTAGTTTCAACAAAAGATCCGGCTTTTAACTGGTAGATATAAATCCCGCTCGTTAGTGATTTATTAATTATTTCTTCACCGAATTCCACCTCATGAATACCTGCAGGTTTTTCTTCATCAACTAGAATTGCCAGTTCATTGCCCAGAATATCATAAACTGTAATTTTAATTAACGCTGCCTCAGCAACCTTATATTTTATTTTTGTGACCGGATTAAATGGATTTGGATAATTCTGCATAAGTTCAAAATTGTTAATCTCCGATCCATCTATTTCTATAACAACAGAGTAACTTATATTTCCTTCCAGATCTATATGTTTTAATCTGTAGAATATTTTACCAAAAACATTTTCATCAGTAAAAGTATAATCATTTGTTGAGCTGCTTCCTCCATTTCCTTCAACAAAACTTATAGTGCTAAATGTTATTCCATCAAAACTTCTCTGAATCTCAAATCCCCGGGTATTTACCTCTGTCCCGGTGGTCCATTCTAATATTACTTTTGGATCTTCCAGATGTCCGCTAAAACTTATAAGTGCTACAGGCAAGATTGGATTCAACGTTTTTAAAATCCAATTACCCGGATCGAATGTAATTGATTGAGGTTCACCGGTTATATCAAATTCAAATGTCTGATTTTGCTCATCATTGAATAGTATCATTAAAGTATCGCCTAATAATGTTCCAAATTCAATTTGAACAGGCATTGTAAAAAACGTGGGATTAGAATTAATGTCCTGGGTAATGTTGAGGTTTATGCGATAGTTATCTCCTGAAATATGATTATAATTCCACCATATATTATAGATTGGAAAATTTTCTCCGTAAATCCATTCCTGGAAAAAATAATTGAGCGAGTGACCATAAACATTTTCTGCAATAACCTGTAAGTCTTCGGTGGTAGCAACTCCATAAGCAACAGAGGGATGATTGATATAAGTATGAATAATATCAAAAAAAGTTTCATCCCCAACAACTCCGCGCAACATATGAAGAACTACTGCCCCTTTAGCATAAGAACGGGAACCACTGAAGATTTCTCCAATGTTGGTAATATCCTGAACCCAGATTGTTCCGGTAGCGATTTTAGCATAATTCATTTCATTTTGAATTTTTGATTGGTATGAATTAAAACCATTTTTTTCTTCCTCATAAATTGCCTCGAGATAGGTTGCAAATCCTTCATTCAACCAGATATGATGCCAATCCTTGCAGGTTATTTTGTCTCCAAACCACTGGTGCGCAAGTTCGTGTGCAACCACATCCTGATTCCAGAATCCCATTGATGAACAAGTTTGGTGTTCCATTGCACCTCCGAACAATCCTGTGAATTCAGCATGTCCGTACTTTTCATTAATAAACGGATACTCACCGAATTTATCACTAAATACTTCTATCATAGCAGAAGTTTCGTCTAATAATGATTGAAGACCGCTATCAAAATTTTCAGGATAAATATAATGGCTAATTATCATCGAATCCGTTGGTGAGTAGTTATAATAAGTGTCGTACTGATGAAAATTTGTAATTGCTACAGAAATCAGATATTGAGCAATAGGATATCTCTCTTTCCATTTATACGTGTGAGTGCCGTCTCCATTAACCACGATATCCTCCAAACTTCCATTTGAGACCGGTATCATCCCATCATCAATAGTAATCCATATATCTGCAGAATCGATTTTATCCGCCGGTGTATCTTTGCATGGCCACCAATCGCTGGAACCATAAGGTTCACTTAATGTTGCAATTACCGGATGACTATCATGAGTCCCATATCTAAATCGACCAAAACCAGTTGAACCTATATTACCATGATAGGAAACTTCGACACTTAACACTTCATCTTTGTTGTACATCATGTCCAGATCAATTGTTAATTCATCATTACTGTGGCTAAAGGTTGTGGATATCCCATTCAGCAAAACCGAGACGACAGATAGATGATCTCCCAGATCTAAATATACACTGCTCGTTGAGATCGTATCTATCTTCAAGTTTAAATGCACAATCCCGTGCAATATATTTGGCGATAAGGTAATAGTCAGGTCGAGTTTGCAATAGATAACATCAATTCCGGAATCACCCGGGTAGAAAGATTCAGATAATGATACTTCATTCAAGTAAGCATTTTTCTCAAACTCGGCAATCCTTTTTATATCCTCCTGTGCAAAAACTCCAAATGCTAGAATAATTGAAAGTAGAATAACTCTTATCAATATCTATTCCCTGTTTTTTTAAATGTGCTTAACAAAACTTGATTCTTCCTGATTATATTTTATAAAAAAGAGTCAAATTTGAACCCCAAAAATTTATACTCATTTTTATTTTTTGAAATAATTTCTTTTATGTTGTTTGAAGTAGGTTATTAAATAACATAAATATTTTAATTAATCTCCTGTATTCTGCAGATTGATTTGAAATTACAGAACCGGCAAACCTTGTTTTCTCTTTCTTTAAGTTTTGATAAATTAAATTTACCGGAAACAATATTTTCGACAAAATGATTTATAGAATCCAGACAAATTTTCATCATTTCTTCTGCCATTGGTACCATAATCCCTTTCTCTTTTGAGCGGGAATTATCTATTCTTACAAGTTTAGGTCCAAAATCCGATTCATCATACTTAAATGAATAAATTTCAGCACCATAAGGATCAATTTCCTTATTAAGCTGGGACTTTATCAATTCCTTGGCAACATAAAGATAAAGCGGCAATTGAAGCGACAAACCCGTGAGGATGTCATTTTTAGTTGGTCTTTTCCCGGAGAGTTTATAGTCAATTACTTTAAACATATTTTCCTCTTCACTTATATCAACGCGGTCTATCTTCCCTCGTAATTTTACGTCTCCAATTTTTAATTCCTCACCGCTAAGTGATTCCTTCCCTCCCTCATCAACTTTCTTACCGAAAGACATTTCAAAATACTGAGGCACAAATCCTTCTTCTGATTCTCTTTCTTTACATAAAAAAAGATATAACAATGAATTTTTCCTGTTACCGTTTACACCAAGTAATTTCTCCTTTTCGAAAAATGATAATGATAAATTCAGGTTCAGACTTTCTATTTTATCTTCCGCAGTGTTAAATAATAAATTCTCGGCTTTAGCAAAATCCTTATCATCAGCCCCGGTTAACATAATACCCATATTCTTTAAATTATAGTAAAACTCGTATAGTATGTTGTGGAGTAAACTCCCAAATTCAAATGCTTCAAGTTCTTCTGTAGGCTCGTCAATTGTGTTTAATTTTAAAACTCTCTCTACGAAATATTGATACGGACACTTAGCATAACTCTCTAATTGTGTAATTGAATATTGCTTGTTTTTAAAGTCCTCCAGTCCCTGCTTTAAATGTTCATTTATATTATCCGGAAGTACCCCGGTATATTCCGAATCAACTTGCGGATCTTTTAATCTTAGTTGATTTATCTCCACGCTCTTTTTTATGTCTTGTAGATTCGATGAACAATTTTCCGGTAAAACTAAATCATCATCACCTGATTCAATATTTTCACCAATATGTTTTTGTAGTTCAATTTTCGATGAGACCATATCAGCATAAGCTGAAGTGTCGATATTTGTAATCTCAAAGTGCTTTTTAAATTCCTGAAGGAAACTTGACTCAACTAATTCTTTTCTTCCATCAGTTAAAGGTTTCGTGAAGTACAATGCTTTATCCCAACTGCACAACGCCTGATAAAACAAATATCGTTCCTCTACCTGGTGTTGAAGCTCTTGCCTGGCAAATGATCCTGAAAAAAATATTTCGGGTGAAAACCTTGTAGGTAAATCACCATCGCTCAGGCCTGCGATAAAAAGATAATCAAATTTCAGTCCCCTTATTTCATTCAGGGTTGTTACCTGCACACCATATCCGTGCTGCTCTTTGATATTATACCTGCTGAATGAAGCGAGTGTGATTAATTGATTTAAATAAAACTTGAGCGGAAGTTTTTTTTCAGTTCCAAATTCGAGTTCAAAAAGATGAATTAATTCACGCAGGCGACCTAAAAAAGTTGTTAATCCCTTGATATCTTTTTCCGCAATTTCGTCTTCTGCTTTAAGTACCGCTGTATGAATATTTAATTTCGCAATTAAATCTTGCAGGTTCTTGTAAAACTTCGCCGGCGTTATTAAGATATTGAACGATTGCAGCCGGTTGTAAATACTATTTATATCAAGAAGGGCTTTCTCATAATTTACATCATATCTTTTGTAATCGTTGAATTCACCGGTAATCTGTTCTTCGGAAATTGAGGCAGTCAGCCTGTCCTTCCAGATTTTCAATCCCGATATGATTTTTAAATCTACCGAGGCTTTTAACAGGTTATTAAGATCGACATCACCGAATTGGATAAAGTTATTGCTTAGCGATCGGAATATGTTTTTATAATAAAAATCATTGACAATTATTTCCAGAAGATTAATTATTGCAATAACAGGCAATGATGTATTTACAGAATACCGATCGGTTAAATTGTAAGGGATGCCGTAAGTATCAAATTGATTACGAATTATTTGCGAATACGGTTTTATCAGATTAAATGCCACACAAATTTTATTTGGGTCGATGTTCTTTTGCTGTAAAATTAATTTCATCTCCTTGGCAATAAGTGCAATTTCCTTCTCACGATTTAGCGCGGAAATCTGTTTTATTTTTGATTTGTAATTTTTACTCTTCTCGTCTACAGATTTTATAAACAACTTTTCTTTTACATCTTCAACAAAGGGTTTGTTATTCAGGATGGATTTATCTCTAACAGTTTTAAATCCTTTTTCTTCTAAATTTTTATAACATTTATCAAGATGCGAAAACAGCGCAGGATTATAGTTGAAGTAATCGAAGTTTAAGAAAAGATCCGCACCTTCAATTTCAGCTATTGAATTAATTATTTCCAGCTCGGGAAAAGTGAATTCATCAAATCCATTAATAACTATTGTTGAAACTTCAGCAAATAGCTCACAGAAGAGCTTTACGAAAGCATCATGATCAAGCTCATTGATCGATTTATAAACATCACCGATTTCCTTAACATTCAACTGGGTAAATTTTTCGTTGTATTGCTTATAAATTTTTGAGATGTCTTCAGCTTTTAATTTGTCAGCCCCGGATAAGTTTGCTGCTTCCCTCATTAAATCTTCCGGTGTAATCCCATGTTTTTTATATTCGGATATTACATTTTTAATCCGTTCAAGAGTGCCGAACGGAACATCCCCTTTATAATTCGAAAAATAAACTAATTCATTCTCATCAAAGCATTGTTTCAGCAGCACAATAGCAGCCTCATCACTAATGACTAAGTTTTGCCAGGTTGATCCTAACAACAATTTTGATGAAAAAGTGCCTATTGTTTCTATATTGATTGAACTGGCAGCCTGGCCTGGAGAAGCCGAGATTAATTCTCTTTTAAGGTAACGAACCTTTCTGTTTGTCGGAACAATGATAAGTAATTCATACAATTTTGATGAATCGATTTTCGAATCGATTAAAGTATCAAGATTAATCTCTTTTATGTTACATTTGGTAAGAATCATTTTCTGCTCGTTTTCTCCAACATCAGGTCCCGGTATGATTTTCTAATTTCTTCAACTCCATGCAGTTCTAGTAAATCAATTATTCGCTTAAATCTCCGCTGGGCATAAGTCTTTGATTTTACAACCAAGGTTTCAAGTTCAATAAATCTGCCGAGTGATTTGACAGAATCGAGATGAACCCGT
>JASFSF010000131.1:0-6711 GCA_050114555.1 Ignavibacteria bacterium | reverse complement strand
AAGTATTAAAAGGGATGTTGTTTAATTCCTATCTTTTTGATGATCGACTCGGATTCAGAATAAACTATATGCAGGTTGTCCAGAACGTTCCATTCGTAATCAATAGTGATCTAAAAATATTATCCTGCCAGAATAGCCATCTTAATTCAGTTGCTAATTCAAAAAAAGCCAAAATCAGTTTTTCATCAAGCAGTTTGATGATTACGGCCGATCATCATAATATACATTATACTTCCGATATTGGTTCGGCTAAGGATCTTAAATTATTTGATGACTCTAAAACAGATTTATTGATCAGTGAGTTTGCTCACATTAAAGCGGAAGATATAATCAATTTGCTTAGAGATAAATCGGAGCTGAAGGAAGTTATTTTAACCCATATCGATCCTAAAAATGAAGCTTTTGTGCAGAAATTTGATTTCCACAGATTGCAGGAAACAGGTAAAAAAATAATCTTTGCTTACGATGGTCTGAAAATCACCCTCTGACATTTTTGCAATTATAGCTCATTTTATTTCTTAGTAAATTCCCTATATTTATACATTCGAAGTGCAATTTTTAGAATTATTGACAATATGACAATAGAAGATTTCAAAGAACGAAATAATATAATCAGTAAATCTCAGGAAATTGACAATCTCGCAGAAGTGATGATGCAGGTGAGCCAATCTGATATTACCGTACTGATCTATGGAGAGAGCGGGGTTGGTAAAGAAATATTTGCCAACGCGGTTCATAATGAAAGTAAACGTTCCGACAAACCAATGGTAACGGTAAATAGCGGTGCAATTCCGGAAGGTATATTGGAAAGTGAGCTCTTCGGGCATAGGAAAGGTTCATTTACAGGTGCAATCGAACACCGGAAAGGTTACTTTGAAATGGCTGAGGGAGGGACATTATTCCTGGATGAAATTGCCGAGATGCCGTTAACAACTCAGGTGAAACTGTTGCGTGCAATAGAATCGAAAGAATTACTTAAAATTGGTGCGGAACAAGTAACCAAAATAAATGTTAGGTTTATTGTTGCAACTAATAAAGATTTACAAAGAGAGGTTGATGAAAAACGGTTCCGGCAGGATTTATATTTTAGACTTAAAGTTGTAACTCTCAATATTCCGCCTCTTAGAGAAAGAAAGGAAGATATTGCACTATTAGCAGCTCATTTTGTAGATAACTATTCGACAGAAAACCATTTAACACCTCCGCTGCTAACTAATGAAGCAATCCGAATATTAGAAAATTACAACTGGCCGGGTAACATACGTGAATTAAAAAATGTAATCGAGACAGCAATTGCGCTTAACAAATCAGGTGTATTGGGAGAAGATTCCTTTGTTTCACTTTTCGAGGATGAGACAAAATTTAGTAATAACAGGAATCTGCCAGTTTATTTAAGGAAAACACCTGAGGAAGCGGACAGGGAGATTCTTTACCGCGCACTTTTCGAGATTAAAAAAGATCTGATTGATTTGAAGGATTTAATAATTGATCAGCAAAGAGAAATAGTATCACCGCAGGATAAAAGGAGCGAAAATAAGGTTATCCCGATGAACGAATTGGAAAAAGAGGCAATAATAAATGCTTTGGAACAAACCAGGGGCAGCAAACGAAAAGCAGCAAAACTATTGAATATTAGTGAAAGAACATTGTACAGGAAAATCAAAGAATATCAGATACAATAGAATGAAAATTTTTACCATTTTGAAGCACCATTTCAGCAAAAGGATTAATTTAATCTTGATACTGTTGTTAATCGCCTTTATGATGATTAATTTTATTGCGTGTTGTGCATACTCTTTTACCGGGTCGTCAGTTCCTGAACACCTGAGAACAATAGCAATTCCTGTAGTGCAAGATAGAAGCGGTGCAGGAATTTCCGGTCTAAGGGAATTATTAACGCAGGAACTGATAACACAATTTATTGATGATAATTCGCTTCAGGTAACCGAACGCTCACAGGCTGATGCAGTGCTTGAATGCACAATTGTTTCTTATACAGATGCCCCATCGATTGTTGCGGCAGGAGAAAGTGTAGAACAGAGGCGTGTAACAATAACCGTTCAGGTTATCTACAAAGATCTGGTAAAAAGAATTAATGTTTTTGATAAAAGATTTTCCAACTACGGAGATTACAAGTCCGGTACAACAGAAAGTCTTCGTACTGAAGCATCTAACACAGCAGTAAATAAAATAGCTGAAGATATTCTTCTTGCTGTTGTTTCCGGCTGGTAAAAAAATAAGGAATTGAAATTGGATGATATTGTTCTAATCGGGTATTTTCTCTCACTTTCCATACTATTCATCTTTGGGTTGCATGGGTTTGTTATGCTCTTTTATCACAAAAAATACAGGAGTGTGCAGCATGAACCGGTTCCGGATTTTGAATGCAAAGATACTGTAACAATTCAATTACCGCTTTATAATGAGTTGTACGTAGTTGAGAGATTAATAAATGCTGTGTGTGATATTGAATATCCTAAAGATAAACTTGAAATACAGGTGCTTGACGATTCAACCGATGAAACAGTTCACGTTGCACGTGCAATAACCGAAGAAAAAAGGAAACTGGGTTTTGATATTAAATATATCCACAGGCAAAACAGGAAAGGTTTTAAAGCCGGTGCTCTGAAAGAAGGTTTAGCGGTGGCAAAAGGAGAATACATCGCAATATTTGATGCTGATTTCATTCCCAGAAAAAACTTTCTTAAAAAAACATTATCGTTTTTCACCGATGATAAAGTTGGAATGGTTCAATCCAGATGGGAACATTTGAACAGTAATCACTCCATTCTTACAAAAGCACAGGCACTTGCACTCGATGGACATTTTGTAATTGAGCAGACAGTTAGAAATAAAGCCGGATTTTTCATCAACTTTAATGGTACCGGCGGTGTATGGAAAAAGGATTGTATTGAAGATGCAGGTAACTGGGATGCTGACACGTTAACTGAAGATTTGGATCTGAGTTATAGGGCACAGCTAAATGGTTGGAAATTTGTCTTCCTTAAGGATTTTACTTCCCCGGCTGAGCTGCCATCAGAAATTAATGCTCTTAAAGCACAGCAATTCAGATGGACAAAAGGTGCAATTGAAACTGCTAAGAAGATTTTACCTTTAGTCTGGAAATCAAAAATTTCACTTCGTATAAAATTGCAGTCAACATTTCACCTGAGTAATAACCTGGTTTTCCCGTTCATACTTCTTGCAGCAATTTTAAACGTTCCTCTAATCTTTATTAAAAACAGCGGATCACATGAATTGTATTTTGCACTAATGTCGATTTTCGTTTTGGCGTTCATCAGCACTTTTTCTTTTTATTTGTATTCTCAGAAGGATGTTCGTGCTGATTGGCGAAAAAAGATTGTCTTCTTTCCGTTGTTTATGGCCGGCAGTATGGGGCTGGCTGTTAATAACTCACGGGCAGTATTTGAAGGATTACTGAACAGGAAAAGTGAGTTTGTAAGAACACCGAAGTTTATGGTTGTTGATGGGAAGGATAGCTGGACCAGAAAGAAATATTTAAATAATAAAATCGGTTTTTCAGTTATAGTCGAGCTGATTATGGCAGTATATTGTTTCATTGGTGTTATATCCACTATTTATTTTATGGAGATTGCTGCATTACCATTTCATCTTTTATTCTTTTGCGGGTTCTCGTTTATCGCAATTACAAGTATAAAGCATGCTCTTATAAAGTGAAGGTATTGTTAATTTGAGAGGATCGACAGAAAATACTTTCAGTAAAAAAGTTAAACTCATCTACGAATACAACAAGAATTCTCCTTTATTTGTTAAAGCCGCAAGTTCTGAAATTTCAGAAAATAATATTGATAACGCTTTAGAAATCTTACTTCCGGGATTAAAAACGTATCCCGATCATCCTGTAGCACATCTCTTGCTTGGCAAAGCATATGCTTTGATGGGTAAATACAACGAAGCACAAGAGTATTTCAAGAAAGGCAGTGATTTAATCAGCTCAAAAGAAACTTACGATCATTATCTTAATGAATTGAATTTAATTAGGAAACAAAGATCCTTATTTGAAGTTTCAAAAGGTAACTCGTTTTTCAATTCATCACGGAATAATAAAAATCTAAAAAGCGATCCGAATCTTTTTAACGAAGCAAAAAAAAATGGGGAGGAGAAATTCAATTCTGCAACAATTGATGAGAGACTATCCCAGCTTGCTGAAGAAATATCGAAAGCAAAAATATCTTCCACTTACAATGGTTCATTAACTGATTCTGATTTCGAGGGCATTCTTGCTGAAGATAATTTACTTGTATCCGAAACTCTTGCTGAGATATATTTATCTCAAAACGAATATGATGAGGCGATAAACGTTTACAAAAAACTGATTGTGAAAAAACCGGGGGCGGCTGCGAGATATGAAGAAAGAATAGATGAAATAAAATCGAAAAATAAATCTTAATTTCCTGAAGTCCTTTACATTCCATATTTTCTGCATATTAAAAACAATCCTTCTGTCTAATGAACACTACAAATAAAAGTATTAAACTCGATAAAAGCTTTTATAAAAGAGACTTACTGCTGGTGGCAAAGGAATTGCTTGGGAAGGTGATCGTGAAACGAACAAAATCTGAAATATTGAGCGGAAGAATTGTTGAAGTGGAAGCATATGATGGCGAAATTGATAAAGCCGCTCATACTTACATCGGAAAAACGAAAAGAAATGAAGTGATGTTTGATGAAGGAGGCAGGCTTTATGTTTACCTGTCATATGGAGTTCACTTCTGTGCTAATGTAGTAACAGGTAGAGAGGGAATGGGTACGGCAGTTTTAATACGAGCAGTTGAACCGGTTGATGGAATTGAAACGATGATTAAAAATCGATTCGGCAGGAATTTAAAGAATCAATCAGAGATTTATAATCTTACCAGCGGGCCGGGGAAAGTATGTAATGCATTTAATATTTCAAGCGAGCATTATGGTATGGATCTGACAGGAAATAAAATATATTTAACTAATATACCTTTAAGAAATGGTGAAAAAATAGGTAAGTCAAAAAGAATTGGAATCTCTAAATCAACCACACTCCAGTGGAGATTTTTTATTAAAGATAATCCGTATTTGTCAAGAAAATGATAAATCCGAAGAATATATTAATTGTAAGAACCGATAGAATTGGAGATGTAGTGCTGACTTTGCCTTTAGCAGGAATAATTAAAAAACATTATCCCGACTGTAAGATCACATTCATGGTTAGAAAATATACTTCGGATATTGTTGCAGCACATCCCCACATTAATGAAGTAATAGTTTTAAGTGAGGATGGAAAAGAAATTCCGTTAGGTAAGAATGTAGCCTTGCTGAAAAACAAAAAGTTTGATACGGTTATTGTTGTTTACCCAACATTTAAAATTGCTCTTATGGTTTTGCTATCAAAAATTAAAACAAGGATTGGAACCGGTTTTAGATGGTATTCCTTCCTATTCAATAAAAAAGTTTTTGAACATAGGAAGAATGCTAAGAAGCATGAACTCGAGTACAACGTCAGCCTGTTAAATGAAATAGGTATTGGTGAACAGTCAAATCAAAATGAAATTGATTTCGGTATACAAGTTAATGATGAGAGCCTGTCATTAGTAAAGAGCAAATTGATGGATTCGTGGGTAGATGTAGATAAACCAATTGTTATTGTGCATCCGGGAAGTGGTGGCAGTGCTGTTGATCTCCCGGTTGTAAAAATGAAAATTATAGTAACGAAGCTCTGTGAAAATGAGAACATTAATGTGCTCATAACAGGTGATGACAACGAGCACAAATTATGTGAATCCATCTCTTCTAATACTGGTGGAGTAAACCTTGCGGGCAAATTTGATTTGCGGGAAATGATTAGTCTGATAAGTTTGAGTGAGATTTTTATTTCAAATTCAACAGGACCGTTGCATATTGCAGCAGCGCTGGGAAAATTTGTCGTAGGATTTTATCCTAAAATAATTGCATGCTCAAAAGAAAGATGGGGGCCTTATACTATAAAAAGTGTTGTTTTTACACCCGAAATTGATTGTACTGACTGCACACGGGAACAGTGCGAGAAGTTAGATTGTATGAATAGTATTGATATATATAAAGTAACTAAAGAACTTCAAAATCAGATAAATATAATTACGTAGGAAAACACATGAAATTATCATTCTTGAAAATATTGGCTGCCTCGTTGATTTTATTTTCTACGCTGAGTGGCGAATTGTACTCACAACAGAAGACATTCAGAGAGCTGGAAAATAAAGCATTTAGAGATGGTGAAAAGTTAACATTTGAAGTGAACTATGGTATTGTTACAGCCGGGATTGGTGTAATGAAAATACCACGTGTTAAAAGAATTTCAGGGCGTGAAGTATATCACGTGATGTTCGAGGTAAATACAGTACCTAGTTTCGATTGGATATTTAAAGTGAGAGACCGGTATGAAACCTATATCGATGTAAAAGGACTTTTCCCCTGGAGATTTGAACAGCATATAAGAGAAGGTAGTTTTACAAAAGATTTTTCCGCTTTCTTTGATCAAAGAAAAAATAAAGCTAAAACCAGAGATGGTGAATATGAAGTTCCTGATGATGTACATGACATAGTATCAGCATTTTATTTTGCCCGCACATTGGATTATTCGGATATGAAGGTCGGGGATAAGATTCGTTTACAAAATTTTTACAACGATAAAGTTTACGATCTTGATGTAAAATTTCA
>JASFSF010000130.1:0-6754 GCA_050114555.1 Ignavibacteria bacterium | reverse complement strand
TCTATCAACTAAATGCCGGATCATATTCATTAACCAAAAAAATGTTGCTGCTAAAATAAATCTATAATGGAATTAAGTTTTAATTGTTACAAAGATTTTACACGTCACAATCTTGCTTGAGTTTAGGATAGTGTTACGGAATACTTTTATTTTAACATTAATATTTTCTCAATTGGCTTTTTCTCAGGGTAATGTTGAACTAACTACATTTTATAGTAACTCCTTAAGAGAAAATCGTTCAATTTATATTTATTTACCTGAAAGCTATGACTCTTCCGGGGAGATTTTTTACCCGGTAGTGTATTTTCTCCATGGTGGTGGATTTGGCAGTTATCCATATATACACGGTATTCTGGATAACTTAATCGGGAATGGAACTATAAAACCATTAATCTTTGTGCAACCGGATGGAACTGGCGGTCCCTACTACGGTGGATTTTATACTAATTCTGTATTAAATGGTAACTTCGAAGATTATGGTGCTCATGATGTGGTTGAATTTATCGATGCTAATTACAGAACGATTGCTTCTCCTGAAAGCCGCAGTCTAATGGGACATTCGTGGGGGGCATACAGTTGTATGAAACTAGCGCTTAAACATCCTGATATTTTTGGTGCAGTTGCAGCACATAGTGGAACACACGATCTGAATTTGGGTGTTGAACTTTGGAGACCGCATGTTTTAGCTGAACATAGTGGTTCACCTCCATATATTTTTAATCCTAATGCAGGTGTGTTTTCTATATCAATGTTTGGATGGGCGGGAGCATTTTCTCCCAACTTAAATAATTCACCTTATTATGTCGATTTTCCACTCAACAGCGATGGAAACATTGTGGATTATGTTCTGAATAAATGGCAGGAACATAATCCGGTTGTACTCGCATCACAGCTTTCGCCTAACACCGATTTAGATATATATTTTGATTGTGGAACACTGGACGAGTATGAATGTTACCCGATGAACACAGCATTCGCCGATACTCTGGATCGGTTAGGAATCCTGTATGAATTCCAATCTTATTCAGGGAGTCATTTTAATACATTACCAGGCCGATTTGAAATTGCTCTAACCTTTTTAGATTCTCTAATGATTTTTACATCAGTGGAATCCTTTAACAAAACCAGCCCGTTTAATTTTTTTCTATATCCTAATTATCCAAATCCGTTTAATCCGGCGACAAAAATTAAGTATCAAATTCCGGAAGAGTCATTTGTTACACTTAAAGTATACGATATGCTGGGAAATGAAATTCGAACTTTGGTGAGTGAAGAGTTAGCAGCAGGTGAATATGGAATTATTTTTAAAGCAAATGATTTGCCCACCGGAATATATTTCTATCATCTAACAACTGATGTATATTCTGAAACGAAGAAGATGTTGTTATTAAAATAGAAGTAATAATCTATTTGTTTGATTTGATTGAATTTTAAGAATTGAAAATACAGGTATTTTACAATCTGGAGAAATTGCCTTCTATTCGGATAGAGACGACAACTTTGAAATTTATATTATGTATGCTGACTGTAGCAATCAAATAAATATAACTAACAATGATTACTCCGATGTATGTCCTGCCTGGTCACCTGTAAATAGTGTTGAGAGTGATAAAATGAATAAGGAATGAACCGAGTAATAAAATCAAGCTTGATGAAAGAATCAGTTTTCCAGTTATTTGATCTCTTAAAATCTTAAAGCACCACTTACAAAATATACTTTCCAAAAGACGAAATTGACATATAATTTATTAATCAAGAAAATATTTTTCCCATCAATACCTTTTCAACTTTTGAGGAGAATTTTTATGAAGAAAATGTTTTTGCTATTGGTTGTAATTTTTGCTGCGAATGTTAAAACACAATCTTTAATTAACCAGGATGTTTCAGCTCAAATCATCTATCAAGTTGATGTAACCAACTACCAGGATGATCTTTTTCACGTAACAGTATTAACTGAAAATCTTACACCTGAAAATAATATATACAACTTTGTGTCCACTACACCTGGCACTTATGATATGCTTGACTTTGGTAGATTTGTACGATCATTTAATGCTTATGATAAGGATGGGAATGAATTAAAAACTAATAAGTTGTCTACAAATAGGTGGCAAATTAAAAATCCTGAGAATTTATCAAAGATTGTTTATAAAATTGAAGATTCATTCGATGCAGAAATACAAGACCATTTTATTACTCCAATGTGTGGGACTGGAATTCAGGACAACTTTATTGTACTTAATACATTCGGTGTACTGGGTTATTTTGAAGGGCTCCAATCAAATCCTATTAGATTGAAACTTGATTATGATCCAGACTGGTTCATTGGGACGGCAATGGATTTGGATGCTGATGGATATTATTATGCTGAAACATATGACCGGCTTGCTGATTCCCCAATTCTTCTCGGAGAATTAACAAACTCACAAATTGAAGTTAATGATATAGATGTAAGCGTATTTCTTTATTGCCCGGACAATGATCTTATAGCTGAAGATATACTTTCATATGTTAATGATGTTCTTCAATCCGCTGGAAATTTTATAGGTTATTCACCGGTTCCTTATTACACTTTTCTAATGGTACTGTTGGATTATGATACTTTTAATGAATTAATAAACCAGCCTTATGCCGGTGCTCTTGAACATTCATACAGTTCACTATTCTTTTTGCCCGGTTCTGAAGAAGATTTACCAGCGCTTAAGGATGATATGGCTCACGAATTTATGCATATACTAACACCTTTGAATTTGCATAGCGAAATAATACATTCTTTCAATTTTACTTATCCTACACCATCCGAACATATCTGGCTATATGAAGGTGTTACCGAATGGATGTCAGACATTATGCAATTAAGGAGTGGATTAATTACTATAGAAGATTTTATGCAGGTTCTCTCAGAAAAACTTAAGGGCAGTAACAGTTTTGATACAAACATAAGTCTAAGCCAAATGAGCTTGATGGTTTATGATGATATCGTACGTGAACAATTTTCTAATTTTTATCAACGCGGTGCTTTAACTGCCACACTTCTGGATATCAGACTGCTGGAATTATCAAAAGGAACATATGGTCTGAGAGAAGTTTTATTAGGGTTGCTTGAAAAGTTTGGTAAAGAGCATCCATTTCCCGAAAAGAATTTCTTCAAGGTTTTAGTTAACCTGACCTATCCCGAAATAGAAGACTTTATCAACTCTTATATAAAAGGATCGCAACCATTACCATTAAAAAAATATTTGGAAAAGATTCGTATAGAATATACTGCGGAAAAACCTTCGGAAGATAGTAGACCAAGGTTTGGATTTGGAATTGCTACAGCAGATGAAGAGGAATATACTGCCTCTAAGGTAAGTAAAGAAGCTTACCGGTTTGGAGTAAGGCAAGGTGATAGAATAATTTCATTGTTGGGGCAAGAAGTTAATTCGGATAATCTTGATGAGATTATCGAAGTACGGAATTCAATGAGTATTGGTGATACGTTTGATATGACTGTAAGTCGTAATGGTGAGGAGATAAAATTAACAGGAGTATTATTGGAAAGAAAATTATACCACATTTTTGGGGTTATGGATAGTATCTCACCCGAACAGAAATTTCTAAGGGAACAGTGGATAAAGAATTTAAGATTGAAATAACATAATCGTTTATAAGTAGTATTAAGGAGAAATGAAGTGAAAAAAATCACACTTGTCGTCGCTATAATTTTAATCTCAGGGTTTAATCTGCAATCATTTGCTGGAGAGGATTCATCAACCAATATTACATATCGTATTAATGTAACCAACTACCAGGATGATCTTTTTCACATAACAGTATTAACTGAAAATCTTACGCCTGAAAATAACATATACAACTTTGTATCCACTGCACCGGGCACATACACGGTGCTTGATATTGGAAGATTTGTCAAATCGTTCACTGCATATGATAGTGAAGGAAATGAATTAGTGTCTAATAATATCTCAACGAATCAATGGCAAATTGAAAATGTGGACCGGTTATCTAAAATAATTTATAATATTGAAGACTCTTACGATGCACAGATAGAAGAACATCAGATTGCACTGATGTGCGGCACCGGCATTCAGGAAGGATATATTGTGTTAAACACTTTTGGCGTGTTAGGATATTTTGAGGGATTGCAGTCGAACCCTGTAAAATTACAAGTTGACTATAAATCAGATTGGACTATTGGAACAGCGATGGATATAGATTCTGAAGGATATTATTATGCTGAAACATATGACCGGCTTGCTGATTCGCCAATTCTCATTGGTGAACTAACCAGCACAAGTACGAAAGTAAATGATATAGCTGTCGATATTTTCGTCTATAATCAGGATAGCACAATATTCGCAGAAGATATACTTTCTGTTGCTGAAGATGTATTGGAATCAGCAGGAGAAATAATGGAATATTCACCCGTTCCCTATTACAAATTTTTAATGGTCTTCATGGATTATGCGACATATTCTGAATATGCACCCGTATTCGGCGGTGCCTTAGAGCATTCTTACAGCTCTCTTTATGTTTTGCCGTATTCGAAAGATGAGTTAACCGAAGCCCGTAATACAATGGCTCATGAATTTATGCATATTCTAACGCCGTTACATTTACATAGCGAAATTATTCACACTTATAATTTTGTTAAACCTACTGCCTCGGAACACATCTGGCTTTATGAAGGAGTTACAGAATGGTTTTCAGATATAATGCAATTACGGAGTGGCTTAATAACACATGATAAATATCTGAATGAAATATCAATTAAGCTTCAAATAAATGATATGTTCAATCCTTTTATGAGTTTAAGCGATATGAGTTTGAAAGTGTATGACGACGAAGTGATACAGCAATTTTATAATTTTTATTGCCGTGGGGCAGTTACGGCAGCATTACTGGATATCAGACTGTTGGAACTATCAAATGGATCACGTGGATTAAGAGAACTTTTTCTTGAGTTACTTAAAGAGTATGGAAAAGACAAACCTTTTCCAGAAGACAGTCTATTTGATATTATTGTTGATAAAACTTATCCGGAAATAGAACAGTTTATTAATGATTATATAAGGGATTCAAAACCGCTTCCAATTAAAGAATATATGTACAAACTGGGAATTAATTATACAGAAGAAAAACCTTCTGAAGATAAACGCCCTATGTTTGGCATTACTCAAAGACCAAATGAAGATGGAATGAGCGAAATAATCGATCCCGGTCGGGCTTACCAGTATGGGCTAAGAAGCGGAGATATAATATTAAAAATTCTTGGTCGGGAAGTAAATTTAGAAACATTTCGCAGCATTGCAGATAGTGCATACACAATGAGTGTTGGAGATGAATTTGATCTTGTAGTAAAACGCGGTGACCAGGAGATTGAATTGACAGGTATTCTGTTTAAGAGAAAGTCATACCATGTTTTTGAATCCATTGAGGAGCTTATTCCCGAGCAAAAATTTTTAAGAGACAGATGGTTAAAAAACTTATGATAAATAAACTCCTAAAGAAATAAGTTACGTGATGATATGGTTAGAATACAATACTTAATAACAACCTAGAATTAGATCTAAGAATATCTTTGTAGAGAAGTATGCAATTAATTACAACTATAAGAAATCAATATGGGCACCTCCGCCTAATCTGGAGAATGTTATTATACATAGCTATGATCATCGTTGTTACCATTCCGGTTATAGGAATACTAAAACTTCTCAGTATTATTGTGCCCGCACCGAGTGGTGGAGGAACTCTTGGATCATTAGTGGATATTTTTTTTAGCATGTGTATTTCCATCACATTAATCCTAGCCGCCTGGATGACTCTACATTGGTTCGACCGGAGGCCAATAATTTTGTTGGGTTTGGTTTTTTCAACAAGAGGAATTAGAGAATTCTCTTTGGGATTCGGTATAGGATTCGTCAATATGTTTTTACTTTTTATTTTACTGTGGACACTAGGTTTTATAGAAGTAACTGCTATTAATATAAACCTACAGGGTTCACTTATAATACTTCAATATATGGTTTTCTTTACTTTCGGAGCAGCAATTGAAGAACTAATCTTCCGTGGATACTTTTTTCAAACTTTAATAGAATCCACAAGATCATGGATTGCAACCCTAATTGTAAGCCTTGCATTTGCCGCTATCCATGTGTCAAATGCCAATTACAATTTGTTAAGTGCCCTTCATTTGTTTATGCATGGCATTTTATTTTGTTTAGTGTACATTAAAACAAGATCATTATGGATTCCTATAGGAATGCATGCAGCCTGGAATTGGGTACAGGGTGCTCTTTTAGGCATTAATGTTAGTGGCACACCTATAAGTAACAGTTTACTTACATCCATGCTGAAGGGTGGGGAAATTCTTTCGGGTGGTGAGTTCGGAATTGAAGGAAGCATATTGTCTCCAGTCTTATCACTAATCATCATTATCTACCTCTGGAAAGCGAAATGGTTCAAACCATCGCAATTTCAATATGATCTCTGGAAGAAATATCCGGCAGGTTTTGGAATTGCACCTCTGGCAATTGAAACAAATAACATTAGTATTACGGAAGATGTATGAAAAAATCAAATAGGCAAATTATGATTTCTATCATGAGAAGGTAAAAAGTATACGTTTTCCGAGTTGAGATATGATATGCTAAATAAATTGATTTCTTATTGAAATGAGTTTGATAATGAACAACAGCCAGTATTTTAATAAAATACAGTATAACATTATACCGGAAAAGCTTTCCGTTGATAA
>JASFSF010000129.1:0-6785 GCA_050114555.1 Ignavibacteria bacterium | reverse complement strand
GCTACTTACAATAATTATTTATACCGGCTTAAAGAAATTATGAAAATTGAAAAACCGTATTTAATGTCTGATCTAACCCTTGACGATTTAGCCGGGAGAATTTCTATTACTCCAAGATATTTATCACAACTAATAAGAAGATCATTTAATCAGAATTTTTTCGATTATATAAACACTCACCGGATTGAAGAATCGAAAAAACTGCTTACTTCAGAAGATGATCAGAAAAAAACCGTACTTGAAATCCTTTACGATTCAGGATTTAATTCAAAATCTGCGTTTAATAATGCATTTAAGAAATATACAGGGATTACTCCAACTGAGTACAGACGGCACCAGGCAACAGCATAACTATTAAGATTTACTCAACTTTTTAACTAATAGGTGCTGATTCTGGAATCAGGACGATTGTACCTCAACTTGTTTGTACTTTTAATAAAAATCTTTAGTCAATATTTGATTGCAGGCCAAAGAATAGTTTGATAAAATATTATCAAATTCTTAGGTTAAATGCATCATAATTCTGAATATAGAACCTTTGTAACATTATAAAGGCAGGGATTATGAAGAATAAATCCAAATCAAACGGATTCTCCCGCCGGAAGTTTATTAAAGGCGTGGGAACCGGTGTTGCCAGTACCTATTTATACACACCCGGCTTAGCAAAAATCACAAAAAAGATTGAGAAAGAAACAGAAGACTTTATTGAAGGGAAACAGTCGGTATCTCTTAAAGTGAACGGCAGGCAGGTAAAACTTAAAATAAAACCCAATACTACGCTTGTTGAATTATTGAGAGACCATCTGAAACTTACAGGTATCAAGGTGGTATGTAACCATGGTGAATGCGGTGGTTGTACTGTTCTTCTTGACGGTAAGGCAGTTTACTCATGCCATATACTTGCTATGGATGCGGAAGGTAGAGAAGTAACTACAATCGAAGGATTAATGAAGGGGGAGGAGCTTCATCCTATACAGGAAGCATTTAAAGAGAATGACGGATTACAATGCGGATTCTGTACACCGGGACAGGTAATGGCTGCACAAGCGTTGTTGTTAAAAACTCCTTCTCCCACCAGGGAAGATGTTCTAAAAGCTATGTCCGGGAATCTATGTAAATGTGCCGCATATCCTAAAATAACAGAATCAGTCCTGGCAGCAGCTGAGAGTAAATAATTATGTTCAACTTATTACATAAATAATTTTTAATGGTTTGAGGTATCTATGAGTACGAAGGTTGTCAAATCGAAATTTTTTGTTGAACAAGAAGAAGTCGAGACTGTTGCAGAAGTTTCAACTGAACAAATAGAACAATGGCCTGAAAATGAAAAGCTTAAAGTGATCGGAAAGCCTGTAACGCGGATCGATGCATATGATAAAGTAAGCGGTTCAGCAAATTATACTTTCGATATAGATCTTCCGCGTATGTGTCACGCTAAAATTTTAAGATCACCCTTTCCTCACGCAAGAATTAAAAGTATCAATACTACTGAAGCGGAGAATCTTGATGGTGTAGTGCATATTGTTCATAATAAAAATACACCGGAAATTCAATGGTATTATGGAACTAGTGTGTTATTCGATCCTGAGGTAAGGTATCAGGGAGATGAGATTGCTTGTGTTGTTGCAGAATCTGAGAGAATAGCAGAGAAGGCACTTGGTCTGATAGAAGTGGATTACGAGCATCTTCCTTTTGTTACGGCTGCTACAAAAGCAATGCAGCCGGATTCTCCTAAAGTACATAACTGGGGAAACATAACTGGTGAAAATCCGGAATTATATGAAAGAGGTGATGTTGAAAAAGGATTTCAGCAAGCCGATGAAATAGTTGAAGAAAAATTTGAGACGCAGGTAGTTGTTCATAATCCGGCAGAGCCTCATTGCAGTGTGGCAAATTGGGATGGTGATAAGTTGATATTATGGGATTCGACTCAGGGGATTTTTGCTGTTCGAGATGCAGTTGCGAATAGTCTTGGAATATCCAATTCAAATGTCAGGGTGATAAAGAAATATATGGGCGGAGGATTTGGAAGTAAGCTCGAAGCAAGTAAACATTCGGTGATAGCTGCACTGCTTGCAAAGGAAATCGGTCGCCCGGTTAAAATAACTCTTGATCGCAAAGAGCAGAATCTGGCTGTAGGAAACAGACCGGATTCTTTTCAATCGTTAAAACTTGGTGCGAAAAAGGATGGGACTCTAACAGCGATAAAGCATACATCTTACGGAGCAGTAGGCGCTTATCCCGGCAGTGCAAGCTGCGGATGGCCAGCCGTAACGATGTACAAATGTGCTAATGTACACAGCGAAGAGAGAAGTGTTTTGACAAATACCGGTCGCAGCAGACCTTTACGAGCACCGGGACATGTTCAGGGATTCTTTGCACTGGAATCTATAATGGATGATCTTTCAGAAAAAATTGGAATGGACCCTCTGGAATTCAGGCTAAAGAATGATGTAGATTATGACCAGGTGTTTAGCGCCCCTTATACAAGTAAACGATTAAAAGAAGCTTATCAGAAAGGTGCTGAATTAATCGGCTGGGAAAAGAGGAATAAGGAAGCAGGTTCAGGGAAAGGTCAAGTTAAGAAGGGGATAGGAATGGCTTCACAGATCTGGTGGGGCGGAGGTGGTCCTCCCGCTTATGCAACATTGAAGCTAAACCGGGATGGAAGTGTAAACGTGCTTGCAGGTACACAGGATCTTGGAACCGGTACATATACATTCATAGCACAGGTAGCAGCAGAGGTATTGCAGATTCCAATTGAAAGTGTAGAAGTGACAATCGGTGATACAGAGGCCTGTCCGTATTGCAACGTGAGCGGAGGAAGTTTGACAGCACCATCTGTTTCTCCTGCTGTAAGAGATGCAGCGGAAAAAATGAAAAGCAAATTAATTTCAGGTGCATCAGCAATTTTGGAAGTACCCGAAGATCAACTTCAATATTCACAGGCCGAACTTGCTTCAAAGAGCGACTCATCAAAAAAACTTTCCATAGGTGATGTTGTAGGACAAATGCGGGAAACAGTTCTTATAACTACGGGATCTAGAAATGCTAATCCTGAAGGATATGCAAGAAATTCATTCGGTGCCCAGTTTGCAGAAGTTGAAGTAGATACTCTTACAGGAAAAGTAAATGTACTGAAAATTGTTGCTGCACATGACATTGGAAGAACGTTGAATCAGAAAACTCTTGAGAATCAATTTCACGGCGGTATAATCCAGGGATTAGGCTATGCACTTTTTGAAGAAAGACTGGTGGATGAAAACACGGGAAAAGTCTTAACTACAAATCTTCATGCTTATAAGATTCCGACAATGATGGACACGCCTGAAATTAAAATTGCAATTGTGAGCGATTACGACCCATTAATAAGCAGCACCGGAGTTAAGGGATGTGGTGAACCTCCTATAATTCCTACTGCAGGAGCAATTGCAAATGCAGTTTATAACGCAATTGGTGTGAGAATAAAAAGTCTGCCAATAACTCCGGATAAAATTTTAAATGCTCTTTATTCTTAACAAAGGAATATAAAAACAGGAATTTGTCATGATTGATTTTGAATATATAAAACCGGAAACAATTGAAGAAGCCAGCGATATTCTACTTGAAGAGTCAGAATCTATTTTGCCCTTTAGCGGGGGTACAGATATTCTCGGACTAATAAAAGATCAGGTAGTTAAACCGAAAAAGCTAGTCAATTTAAAATCAATTAAGGGATATGATAGCATTGAATTTAAAACAGGTGAAGGTTTAAGAATCGGATCACTAGTCAAGATTGTTGAAATTGCTGAGAATAAGTTAATTAAAAATCATTATCCGATTCTGTCCGAAGCTGCAAATGAAATAGCTTCACCGCAACTTAGAAACATGGGAACACTTGGAGGGAACTTATGCCAGCGACCGCGATGTTTTTATTTTAGGCAAGATTTTGATTGTATCAGGAGAGGCGGTGATACCTGTTATGCTTTCGATGGAAACAATAAGTATCATTGTATTATTGGGGGCGGACCATGCTTTATTGTTCATCCTTCCGATATGGCTGTTGCACTCCTTGCACTCGATGCTAAAATATCCATCTACAGCAACGGAAATATCAGAACAATTCCACTGTCGGAATTTTTTGTTTTACCCGATGAAGACGACATGAATGAAAATATATTAAAACCCGGCGAAATAGTTACGGAAGTTATCGTGCCTTATGCTTCCTCAACTGTTAGATCATCTTATACCAAAATTAAAGAGAGAGGTGCTTGGGATTTTGCAATTGTAAGCATTGGATCTGTGATAGAAATTAATAATAATGTCATAAAAAAAGGCAGGATTGCATTTGGCGGAGTGGCTCCCAAACCATGGATAGATGAGAATTTGAATAAGCATTTAGCCGGGTTAAAATTAAATGAAACGCCAATTGAAACTGTCGCTGCTAATGTACTGATAGACGCGAATGCATTGGAAAAGAATAAGTACAAAATCATCCTTGCCAGAAATCTTGTTAGGAAGGTTCTGCAAGAATTAAAAGATTAGAAGCATGGATGTGGTTGTAAACAGATTGATGCTGTTTAATTATCCATAGTGCTTTACATATATATATATAGGAAGGGATTAAATGAGTTCAGTTGCTTCACACCAATACAAATCAATTTTTCCATTTATCGTTCTTGCAAAGATGAGATACTTTCCATCGGGTGTAATATTTGGATACCAATCATAAAACTCTGAGTTGATAGTTGCACCCAGGTTTTGAGCATTGGACCAGGAACCATCAGAATTTCGAAAGCTGATATATAGATCACTTCCTCCAAATCCACCTGGTCTGTAAGAGTCGAAAATAATGTAGTCCTCTTCCGGCGAAACAAAAACGTGTTCTTCATAAAACTCTGAGTTTACACTTTCACCCAGATTTATAGGTGAAGAATATTCACCATTTTCATAATATGAAACAAAAATATCTTTATCTTCAGGTGTATTAAGATTACCGGAAAAATAGAGATTGTAGTTTTTTGAAACTGAAGGGGAAATCTGTCTATCCCCGTGGTTGGTTATGTTCAGGGATTGAGGTGTGCTCCAACCATTTTCTGTTCTGTTTACAGTAAAAAACTGATCGAAATATTTACCGTTCTGCTCATAAAAATGCACGTAGAAAAATTTCTTTCCATCAGGTGAAAAACAAGATTCACTACCCGGGAATTCATCAACAAAAGTTACAGAGATCGGTGTTGACCATTTGCTATCACTGAATGCTGAAGACATAATTTCTGCCGGGGAACCCGGTTTAAAACGGGTGAAATAGAATTCCTTACCATCTGGTGAGAAATGACCACCATACTCATTAATTTCTGGTAGTGAAAAAAGGCCTGGCACAAAAGTTATTGGTATTGTTGTCGGAAGTTGAAAACCTGAATAATCGATATTCACTACATCATTCGATTTTTCGTGTTTGTTTCTGCAACATAATGTTAGTACAACGATCGCTAACATGTATATCCAAAATTTATAGTTCATAATCCTAATATTTTATACCTGATTTTAAAAATTACTTTAACAAAATTAGTTTTTTAAGATCAGCATTTTAACCTGCACGAAGCTCATAAAAGTAAATACTTCCAGCTAAAATGCTACCATCAAGAATATATTCATGCCGACCGGCAGGTTTTTCTGCATTTACTAATGTGGCAACTTCAGTTCCAAGTATATCATAAAGCTTAACAGTAACTATGCTTGATTCAGGTATCCGATATCTGATTGTAGTTGCAGGATTGAAAGGATTGGGAAAATTCTGATATAATTCGATCTGCTCCGGTATAGTTGAGATCATATCAGTTGTACCAACATTCACAGTAGATTGCGAAATAGCATATCCAATTTTTGCCTGATAATTTCCCATTCCGTGAGTGAATTGATAACTTGTAAACCACATATGATAATATTCATCAAATTTAAGTACAGCATCAGCTATACGACCATTACCCCAAGAGGGACTTGAATTGAAAATAGGATTGGACAACCATTTTTGCCACACCTTTCCGTCAGACGATGTTGCATAACCAACTTCATCATATATGTGATGATCATTATAACCAGAGAACCACATCTCAAATCCACTCTCTGTTGGTAACACAGTCATATGCCAGACCCTTCGCTCATCCCAGTCATTTGTATTTCCGTACATCAAAACAGGATCACTCTCTGCATATAACGATGTTGTTGTAGTTGTATCATTATATTTTATCCAATTAATTCCATCCATTGATATTGCATACCCAATTTGATAGTCCGCTTCTAGTATATATGTATATTTCCCTGCCCAATACCACATAATATAAACACTGTCATCTTTAATAACTGCACCAGGATTAATATATGAAGCATCCCATGCATCGGGTGGTCCTTGCTCTAAAACGTAACCAGAATGTTTATTCCAATTAACACCATCAATAGAAGTCGCATAACCAACTTTATCATAAAAATTTCCACCAGCATTGTACCACATCTTAAGAGTATCACCATCTTTAATTACTGTACCCGTAGATACACTGGAATTTTCCCAGGGTAGGGTAGGTTCCAGAACTAGGTTGTATTCTAATTTATACCAGGTTGTTCCATCCACTGACCAAGCATAGCCAATTCTTTTGTTTGCATAAAGTAAATAATCGCTCGTGCCTGTATACCACATTTTTAATGTATCACCATCTTTAATAACAGTGGGATTGAAAACAGCCATCTCATCCCATGCTTCTGCATTTCCATAATCAAGTACAAGTTGGCTTACCACATCAGCCCATTCG
>JASFSF010000128.1:0-6789 GCA_050114555.1 Ignavibacteria bacterium | reverse complement strand
AAACACTGTTCAAATTAATATACATTTCAGTTTAAGGTTTTGTACAGATAAAGTCACATTTCATAAATTTCCTTTCATTTCAGATTGTTTTCTGACTTTCCAAACAGGCTTAATTATTGCAAATTTTACATGAAACTATTTCGGAGAAGCATAAAATGAAACTTGCAATTTTAAAAACGCTGGTCGGCTTAACCATTCTACCTCTCCTTTTAACAGGATGTTACACACAATTAGCAACTCAGGATGATTACTACTCAGATTATGAAACCGATGAATACTATTATGAAGATGAAGAATATTATAATGAAGATGATACTCTGAGTTATGAAGAAGAATATGTTGAAGATGATGAAGAGTACAGTGGATATTATGGAAGATACAATGATGATGATTATTATTTCCCCTCGTCAGTATTCTTTTTCAGATATTACCCCAGATATTATTATCCATATTACACTTACTTTTACTACCCCTATCACTATTACCCCGGTTATTGTTACTATCCAACATACTACTATCCTATATATTATCCGATATATTACTCACATTATAATTACTACGGCGGTTACTACTACGGACATGGATATTATAACGGAAAGTACAAGTACAGAACAAGAACTGACTACATTACAAGAATCAGAAACACTGACGGCAGAGGATTTGGGGATCAGCGAAATGTTTTAAGAAGAAATAATCAAGTTTCAAGAACAACAGGAATAACAAAAGACCGTACGATAAACAAGACGGGACGTGATGTTAACAAAATTGATGGTAAGAGAAATACAAGAGATGTTACTACGCGAAAAACTGATAGAACCAAAACAAATAAGACACGGAATATTACCAGAAATAACACACGAATAAAAGAAAAACAAAATACCGGAAACAGGAATAAAAAATTAAATACAACAAAGAGAAAGATTCGGAATAACAATAAAACTATAACAAAAAAGAACAGAAATACGTACAAACCGCCTAAAAGAAACAATACAACAAGTAAAAACTATAAACCTCCGAAGAGAACAAATAACAATCCTCCAAAGACTTATAAACCACCAAAGAGAAATAACCCACCCAGGAATATTTCACCACCGCGGAATAATACTCCAAGAACTACTACGCCACCACGGACAAATAGAGGATCTAATAACACAGGCAAAAGAAATAGAAGATAATTAAGAAAGGGGAGTTCATTATGAAAAACATAATAATGATAGCAGTTTTGAGTGTAACAGCTTTGACGATTAAAGGTTGTTACACGCAGATAGCCTCAGCCGATAATGACACTATTATTATTTATTATCCGGACCCACCTGAGCCTTGTTGTCCAGACCCTGTACCACCTCCTCCACCTCCGACACATGATCCTCCACCTCAAAAAGAAAAAATTCGTAAACATGAACCTCCCCCGACATCTAATAAAGATGAGGTACGGGACAGGACCAGAAACACAGGCGGAAGAAATATTTCAGGAAAAAGGAATAAAAGATGAAAAAGTATATTACACTCTTATTATTGATTACCGTGTCAACATTTTTATCAGCACAAAACTTTAACGATGCCCTCCTGTTGAGTGAACCTGGAATCTTCAATGGCGCCAGATCACTCGGAATGGGTAACAGTTATGTGGCAATTAGTGATGATTACTCGTCAATTTTTTTCAATCCTGCAGGATTGGGATTAATAAATAAATTAGGTTTAACTGCTTCAATCAACTCAAACAATTTCGATAATTCTACTACCTTTCTTCGTAATAGTATAAGCAGTTCTAAAAACGACATTAAGCTCAGCCAGTTTGGATTTGTATTTCCTGTGCCCACTGTAAGGGGAAGTCTCGTATTTTCTCTTGGATACAACCAGGTAAAGAATTTTAATTCAGTAGTTGAGTTTGATGGATTCAACAACGGCAATACATCAATGATTCAGCATCTTACAGGTGATATTAACGATGTCGCTCCGCTGACTTACGATATTGGCCTGGCATACGAGGTACGCGATCCGATTACAGACGAGTATATTCGTGATGAAACACTGATAAACGGAATGCTGAATCAAAGCGGAATTATAAAAACTGAAGGCAGTATTGGTGCATGGTCCTTCGCCGGTTCAGCAGAAGTATCGAAAGGACTGTTTGTAGGCGGAACATTCAATATACTTTCAGGCAACTATAAAAGAGACAGAGATTACTACGAAGACGACACAAGAGATATTTACGGAGATGATCTTGAGCTTTTCCCGGGTGATGCGGACACAAGAGATTTTCTGACTTTCTATCTTAATGATATAATTGATTGGGATTTAACGGGATGGAACTTCAAACTTGGTATGTTATACGCCTGGGAACAATTATTTAAGTTTGGTGTTGCTGTGAAGTTTCCGACGTATTATACTATTAAAGAGAATTATTATGTAGATGTCTCAAGCGAATTCAGAACAAGCACAATATTTGAATTGATTGATCCGATCATTGATGAAATCGAGTATGAAATCAGAACACCATTTGAAATCAGCGCCGGTGCCTCCGGAAGTATTGATTATGTCACTCTCAGCGCATCGGGAAAAGTAATCGATTATACACAGATGGAGTTTACAGAAGGATTCGACGGAGAATTCCATATTGAACAGAATAAAGAAATAGATGATCTTTTCAGAACCTCTTACACACTAAATCTTGGTGCTGAAATAAAAGTCCCAATGCTTCCATTTGCTTTACGGGTTGGTGGGATGTATATACAATCTCCCTATGAGGATGATCCGGCAGAATTCGATAAAAAATTCCTGACAGCAGGTGTTGGATTTAGTTTTCAAAATTCATTCAGAATCGATATTGCGTATGCATATGGATGGTGGGAAAATTTCAGTGACAATTATGGATCCGGTGTGTCAAGAGTTATGCACGATGTAACCGTACACAATATTATTCTTGGCGTATCAGCAGGATTGAACTAACTTATCATTAGAAACAATATTAAGACCTAAATAAGGAATCTTATTAAAATATTTTAATGAGATTCCTTTTCTATATTAATTCTTATTATTAAGCTTCCCCGATTTGACTATTCTTCATTGAAAACAAACCTGGAATTGCAGCATTTTATATTGCAATCGATGTTATTCGTTGATATTTTTACAATCCGTTACACACATATTTGAGAGAGCAATCAAAGGCCTGGTTACTAAAATAGAAAGCAAGGATTATTACGTATTATCGGAAGAAAACGAAACATTTCGCTGCGCACTCAGGGGAAAATTAAAGAAAGAATTCTCACTTAAAAAAGACAAATTATATCTAACAGGGATAGCTGTCGTTGGTGATACAGTTGAATTTGAACCATCTGAAGGTAAATACGGTGCTATCCATTCAATTGATCCAAGACGGAACTACATTTCGAGAAAAGCCCCGAAAATTAAAGGAGCCAGCTACCGCGGTGAAAGACTTGAACAGATCATCGCTGCAAATATAGACCAGGTTTTCATTCAGGTAAGCATTCACGAACCGGATTTTAATAATAGAACTCTGGACAGATTATTAGTTGCTGTTGAGAGCTCGCAAATCGATGTGGTAATTGTAATCCATAAATCGGATCTTGACTCTGAAAAACAGATAAAAATTTGGGAAGACTTATACAAATCCGTTGGTTACAAGGTTATAGTTAGCAGTGTCATAGATAAAAATGGAATTGATGAAGCTTATAATTTACTTCGGCAAAAAAAAACTCTGTTCTTCGGGCAATCGGGTGTTGGAAAATCATCTTTGCTGAATATTTTATACCCGGAACTCAATCTTAAAATAGGTGATATCAGCGATTACACCAGTAAGGGAACACATACTACGGTTACCAGCGTAATGATTCCTGTTGGCAAGAACACATATATAATTGATACACCGGGTGTACGGGAGATCGATCCTTTCGGAATCAGGAAAGAGGATTTACACCATTATTTTATTGACTTCAATCAATACCAGGGTAATTGTAAATTTAATACCTGTATTCACGATCATGAGCCGGAATGCGCCGTAATTGAAGCTGTCGAAAATGGAGAAATTTCAGAACTTCGATATGAAAGTTACCTGAGACTTTTAAATACAATTGAGGAAGACATTCACTTTTAATTATGAATATTCTTAGTTTGTAGTATCATTGTGGATTTGTTTTGATTCAACACGACATTACATATCAGGACACGCTTGAACTGGCCGAAAAGGAATTCGAAGATTTTATCGAAAAAAATAAATCCGTTACTAAACCGGGATCAATATTTAGCTTTGCCTTTCCTATCAAACCGCTAAATCACATTTCAAAGCTTAACGAAATTGCTACACAATTTGGTGACTTTTTATTTTATGAAAGAAAGGATGACGGTTACTCTTTTATTGCTATCGATAAACTACAGGAGCTTTGTCTTAAGAATAGTTTAGACTCTCTCAAAAATTTAGTTTTAAATCTGAAAACGGATATACGTACCAACTGGGAAGATATAGATTTAAAGAATCCTCCGTTTATAACCGGCGGAGTTAAATTTGATTCAAATCGCACTTCCGAAGAATGGAAAGATTTTAAAAATTATCATTTCTTCATCCCGAAAATTCTGTTGCTGCAAACAGCAAATGAATCTTATTTCATCTACAATTTTACACTTGATGATGATAGTGATTTTTCTGCAGTGATTGATGATTTCAATTTAAAAGTTGCGACCTTGTTAAATGCTAAATCAAATGGCAAAGCAAAAACGAATATGATCTTTGAAAATGATTCGGGTGTAAATGGAAATAAGGAATACTGGTACAATCTTGTTTCCGATACTATTCAAAAGCTGGATTTAAATTTTAAAAAGGTTGTTCTCTCAAGAAGAATCGAACTTGACGTTAAGGACAAAATTAATTGGGTTACATGTTTTAATAATCTGGCCCCTGCCTTTCCGGGCTGCTATCTTTTTATGCTAAAATCTAAAGATGCTGTTTTCTTTGGAGCTTCACCGGAAAAATTTATAAGCATCAGGGGTGATAATATTGAAATTGACGCACTTGCAGGGTCCGCACCGGCAGATTGTAAAGATGTTAAGACTGAACTGATGACAAAGAAGAATTTAAAAGAACATCAATATGTAATTGATTTTATTACGGAGATACTCCGGAAATACGGAAACAATATCAGAATAGATTCTGAACCTGCAATTAAAAAATTAAAACATGTCCAGCATCTCCACACAAAAATTTATGCTACTTTAAATTCCGGGAGTAATGTAACTGATTTGATTGAATCTATGTATCCGACACCGGCTGTTTGCGGATTACCAAAATCAAATGCAATCGAAACAATTAGAGAAACCGAAGATTTTGATCGCGGTTTGTTTTCAGGATTGACCGGGTGGATTGATCTGGATATGAATTGTGAATTTGCAGTTGCAATTCGATCTGCACTCTACTGTAACAAGAAGCTGTACCTTTATGCCGGGGCAGGAATTGTGGAAGAATCAGTGCCTGAAAAAGAATATGCTGAGACAGAAATGAAGTTCAACACTATTTTAAAATTGTTTAATGAAGAAAACCCAGGTTAACCGGAATTTTATATGGGCGGAAACTTTTGTTAATCAGTTATATGCACTTGGCGTCCGGAATGTTTGCATATCTCCCGGCTCAAGAAGCACTCCTCTTACACTTGCATTTACAAAAATCAAAAAAATAAAATCCTTCGTTAATATTGACGAAAGAGTGTCGGGATTTTTCGCACTCGGTATTGCTAAAGCTATCGAACAGCCCGTTGTTATTATTACAACTTCCGGCACTGCAACAGCTGAACTTTATCCTGCAATTGTCGAAGCATATATGAGCAAGGTGCCATTAATTATCTGCACCGCTGACAGACCGCCGGAATTATTAAACCGTGGAGCAAACCAGACAATAAACCAATGGAATCTCTACAGAAATCATATACGTTATTTCAAGAACGTTGGAAGTCCCCGATTATCTATCGGTGGTTTAAATAGTTTAAAAAAGATTGCCAGTAAAACATTCGAGATATGTTCGGAGAAAAATCGCGGTCCCGTTCATATAAATTTTCCATTCCGGAAACCTCTCGAACCAAATTCATCCACAGATGAAGTTGATGAAGAAATTATAACCTGTGTCCGGAATCCAAAATTACCGAAGGAAAGAACAAACGAAAGTGATGTAATTCCCAAATACTTTTCCAGGCTGGTAAATAAATTTGTAGATAAAATCGAACAATATGAGAAAGGACTGATCATTGTAGGTCCTTCCGGTTTTGATCGTTCAGAATGCTCCGAAATTATCAGACTCGCCCTTATATCCGGCTATCCGGTTTTGGCTGACGGATTATCACAACTCAGATTTCAGAAATCAAAATCATCAAGAAATGTTTGCGTTAATTATGATTCTTATTTACGATCAAATGTTTTCACAAGCCGTATCAAACCTGATATCATCTTTAATTTTGGTCGGACTGTAACTTCAACCTTTCTCCAGCACTACCTAGCAAACTCCGGAGCTGAATGGTTTATTATTAATAAGTATGGAGATATTTTCGATCCTGACAGAAAATCCAAAGCACCAATCAAATCTGATGCAAAGGATTTTTGTAATGCACTAAATCAAAAATTACTTTCTGCGGGATTCAATCGAAAAAATACTGGATGGAAAAAATTATTCACAATTGCTGAAAAAAAATCTGCAGGTGTGAAAGATGTTCTTCTTGATAATGCAAAACTACGTTTTGAACCAAAAGTTATTAATGAATGTATTTCTTCGTTACCGTCAAATATAAAAGT
>JASFSF010000127.1:0-6792 GCA_050114555.1 Ignavibacteria bacterium | reverse complement strand
ATAGCAAAAATACCTTTTGAGAAAAGAACACTGGGGAGACTTTTTACTACAGCCCTGGTAAACCAACCTTCATTAATGCTGGATGTAGCAAAGGTGTTTATTGTGTAATTAGTTAAAAAAGATAAACCTGATATATTACTTGTATATGATTATATTAATGAAAAATCTTTTTATAATAGATGTAAATGATCAGGGAAACTCAAGATATATTTAACAAATTTATTAACCTGTTCGAAGATGAATACTTCTGGTACCAGGATTTAACGAATGGAAGAAAAACCCTTTTTTATTCCGATAATGTAAAAGATGTAACCGGGTATACCAAGGAAGAACTTATTTCGATGCCGGGCAGTGGTAAAGAACTTATTGTTGATGAAGATAGGAAAGAATTGCGGGGGAAAATAGCAGAATTCAAGAAAGAAAAAGATACAAATAGTATTAGCATTGATTTCAGGATTGAGAGAAAAGACAAAAAGATTGTCTGGCTTAAAGAAACTATCAAAGTTGAAAGAGATGATAACGGAGAAATCACCAAATACTTTGGCAGACTATACGATATTACCGGCATTAAGGAATTTATACGCTCAATAAACTCTAAGAATGATGAATTGGTGAAAATAAATGAAGCGAAAGATAATTTTATAGGTATGCTCTCGCACGATTTACGGGCACCTTTTACAAGTATTCTGGGATTTTCTGAAATATTACTTAGTGAATCCAATTTAACCGAAAGCGAAAAGGAAGAATATCTTTCTTATATAAACGATTCTTCACAAAATCAGTTGCAGCTAATTAACGATTTACTTGATTGGTCACGATTACAAACAGGCATTTTAAAAATCGAACAAGAAAGAGTTCATGCTCGCAATTTAGTGTTTAACGGGGTTTCTTCACTTACCGGTAATGCCATAAGGAAAGAAATTGATATAAAGACTGACATTCCCGATTCTCTTTTTATCTTTGCCGATGAAAAATTAACATCACAGGTTATTACCAATCTCCTGGCGAATGCAATAAAGTTTTCACCTGAAAAAACCACGGTGGAGATACGCGCAAATATCTATAACGAAAAGTTTTTAGAATTTATTATCAAAGATGAGGGTGTGGGTATTTCGGAGGAAGGGAAAGAGAAACTATTTAAGATTGGCCGGATGTTTTCAACCGAAGGGACAAAAGGTGAAAAAGGGACCGGGTTGGGACTCGCACTTACAAAACAGATTGTAGAAATACATAAGGGTGAAATTTGGTTCTATTCAACACCGGGAGAGGGCAGCGAATTTCATTTTACTTTACCTTCCTGGGCTAATACAATACTTATTGTAAGTAGTGATGAAGAAAAAAGAAAGTTGTACTCAAGTATTCTACAAGAAAAATATCCATCATATCAGGTTATACATGCAGCTAACGGATATGAAGCCCTGGGTCTTACATTAAAACATATGCCGTCGTTAATAATAACCGAACATGATTTGCCTTTAATGAGTGGGCTTCAATTTGTTCAAACCCTCAGAAGATCAGACAATCCGGTAAATATTCCGGTTGTTGCCGTACTTAATGAAGAATCGAATGATATTATAGCATCATATAATAAATATAAAATAAAAACAATGTATAACGATCCCGATGAATTAAAAATTATATTGGGGGAATACAGTTCTAAGTTAAAATGACCTTTCTAAAATCATGATAATATTTATTTTTCAACTATAATTAATTTATTGATGTCTTAATCTAATTTACCCGGTTAATTGAAAAGCAACATGCCGAATAAATACTGGTTTGCACTTTACACAAAACCAAGAAATGAATTTAAAGCTGAAGAACAATTGAATATAGCTGGTGTCCTAAACTATCTGCCAACCATAACACGTTTAAAACAATGGAGCGACAGGAAAAAGAAAGTAACCGAACCACTTTTACGGGGTTATATATTTATTTATGCCGATGAGCAGGAGAGATTGATTTCAGTTGAGCAAAGATCCATTGTTAGATGTCTATTTGATGCGGGAAAAGCAGCACGCATTCCGGAATGGCAAATTGAAAATATTAAAAAAATGCTTCAAACTGATTCTGAAATTATTGTTCATAATGGTATAGTTCCAGGAGCGAAGGTCATTATTAAAAGCGGCCCATTTGAAGGAATTGTTGGTACGATAGTTTCCGGAAAAGCAGGTAAATCAATTTCAGTTACGATCGACATTCTAAATAGATCCGTTCTCGCAACTTTGCCGGATAGCAGCGATGTTCAGCTACTAAGGGAAACAAACGTGTGATTCAACAAATCTTTACATTTTACATCGGTTTTTCTTAAGTTGAACAATACAGAAATCAGAAACTGGTATGCCAGGCCAAACTGAATTAATAAAACTATTAAAGGGGGATGATGTAAATCATTTTTTAATGATTCGCAAATTCGAACCAAGAACCACGAAAGCTGGAAAACCTTTTATAGCACTTGAACTTGGGGACCAATCATTTTCAATGGAAGCCGTTATTTGGGACAACACGGAAGGCTTTAGCGATCTTGCTGAATCAGGCGGATCTGGTAAAGTTGTTTACGTTTCCGGTAAGATGGACGAATACCAGGGGAGTCCACAGATAAAAATTTATCTGATTAGAATGACAGAAGAATCAGATAATATTTCATTAATAGACTTTTTACCAAAATCTGTTAAAGATCCAGACGAAATGGAAACTGAACTTCTCTCCAGGATTGGTGATATAAAAAATTCTTATCTCAAACAACTTCTGCAGAATGTTTTTAAAGGGGACGGGTTAAGAAAGTTCAAAATCGCACCCGCCGGAAAATCCTGGCATCATGGTTATATTCATGGATTGATTGAACACACTCTTGAACTAATCAAGATTTGTGATTTGATGTGTGATTTTCATTCTGTCTTAAACCGTGATTTGCTTATCAGCGGTGCGTTGTTACATGATTTCGGAAAAACCGAAGAGCTTAGTTACGATTCTTCATTCGAGTATACAAACAAGGGTAAATTAGTTGGTCACATTGTTATGTGTGCTTCAATGATAGAGGAGGAAACCAAATTAATTTCAGGATTTCCCGAAGAATTGAAAGACCTGCTTTTACACCTGGTATTGAGCCACCAGGGCAAATTAGAATATGCTTCACCGGTTGTACCCAAAACAGCCGAAGCCATTGCATTATACCAGGCAGATGAATTAAGTGCAAAGGTTAATGCATACATTGGCGCTATTAATTCAGATATGGCGGGAGAAGGATCCTGGACTAAATTTAATCATCTTGCACAAACAGATCTTTTTAACTCAGGTTTCTCTAAGGAGGAAGAGAAAGATATTAAAAGTTCTCTTTTTGAATAAAGGAGGAGATAAAAATGAAATCCATTTTTACCGTAAGTATATTTTCAGCACTATTCATTCTAACCGCAGCACAGCTCTACTCTCAATCGCTGGAAGAATTAATGGAGCAGGGGGATAACTATTACAAGGAATTCAATCACCAAAGTGCACTGGAAACATATTTATTGGCCGATAGCCTTTATCCGGCTAACTGGGAATTAATGTGGAAGATCAGCAGGGCATATGTCGATATCACCGAAAAACTTCCGGGGGAAACAGGAGAAGAAGAGGAAATAAAAAAAGCAGAATTTGAAAAAGCGCTGTTCTATGCCGATTCTGCTGTTAAGCTCGCACCGGGTGAAGCTGAGACTTATGTGCGAAGAGCCATAGCAAATGGTAAAATTGCACTGTTTGAAGGAATCTTTTCTGCGATCGGATCAGTCAATGATGTAAAAGATGATACGGAAAAAGCGATTGAACTGGGCAATGGTGGAAACTATACACAGGCACTTGCTCATTACATTCTTGGTAGAAGCCATTTGAAGGTATGCGAAAAAGCATGGCTTTTAAGGCTGCCTTTAGGATTAGGCTGGGGTGATATGGATGATGCGATCAGGGAACTGGAAACAGCAGTTAAGTTAAGACCGAATTTTAGAATGTTTTATCTAGCTCTTGCACAGGCATATTACGAGGAAACCGAATATGAAAAAGCTAAAGAAAATATTCTGCTCTTACAGAGTGCGCCATTTGTAGATGAAGATGATGACAATGTTCTCGTTGAAGCAGAAGAATTGCTTGAGAAAGTTAATGAAGAACTAGAATATGGATATTGATAAATCACTTATTGAAAAGTTAAAGAAATCCTCATCCATTGTATTTTTTACAGGGGCGGGGATTTCTGCTGAAAGTGGAATTCCGACTTTTCGGGGAAAGGATGGAATATGGAATAAACTAAAACCGGAAGAACTCGCAAACTTCGATGCCTTTATGCGTAATCCAGTTATGGTCTGGGAATGGTATCAACACCGTAAAAAGGTTATTCACAATTCACAGCCTAATGCCGGGCATAAGACAATTGCTGAAATGCAGGAATATTTTGAAGATGTTACTGTGGTTACACAAAATATTGACAACCTGCACAGGCGCGCCGGGAGTAAAAACATTTATGAGCTTCACGGCAACATCGAACGAAACTTCTGTATTAATTGTAAAACTTATTACAATGAAGAACTGGACTTCAGTGAAGGTGTTCCAAAGTGTGAATGCGGAGGATTGATAAGACCGGATGTTGTCTGGTTTGGTGAATTCCTTCCCCAGGACCAATTTGCGGGTGGTGAAAAAGCTGCGATGAATTCAGATATATTTTTTATTGTGGGGACTTCTGCAGTTGTTTACCCTGCTGCCGGTCTTGTACATGTTGCAAAGCAAAGCGGATCGGTTTTAGTTGAGGTTAATCTGGAATCAACGGATATCTCAGCCTTCGTAGATTATTCGTTTACAGGTGGAGCAGGAGATATATTACCTGTAATACTCGACGAGTATAAGTCTTCTATTTCTGTTTAAGACCTATTTTCTTGAGCATTATTTGAAGTGTTTTCTGGTCTGCTTTTGAAAGAATATTTAGTGAATCTGAAATAAGGTCGACAATTTTAGGAAGAATTCCTTTTGTTTGTACTTGTCCCTTTTTAGTTAATTCAACAATGTAATATCGTCTATCTTTACTCCCTCTTTTTCTTTTCACTAATTTCCTTTTTTCAAGGTTATCAATAACCAAATTAACGTTCCCCCCGCTTTTTAATATTTTTTCTCCAAGTGATTTTTGTGTCAATGGCCCCAGGTGGAAAAGAGCATCCATAACTCTAAACTGGCTATCAGTTAGTCCTTCCTTCTTCAGTAAGTTATTGATTAAAGAATTTACTGAATCTGTTGCACGTGTGAGCTTAATATATGTGTTAAGTGCAACTACTTCTTTTCCGGATCCTTTATATTTTGAACTCATATTGAGAGGATAATGGTTAATTTATGATGCAATAAAATAGTCTATAAAATTAGTTACTTCTTTTTCTTGCCGGGAGCAAAAAAACTTAAAATTATTGTGAAAATTACTGCACCAAGTATTGTCCAAACAATCGGGTATTTGATGTTCCTGATGGTTGGAGCCCATATTTCCGGCAAACCGAATTCTCTCCCTATCCATGTGCCAATTAATGCACCAATAAATCCTATAATGGCTGAGAGAATACATCCTCCCCTGTCAAATCCCATAAGCGAGCGTGCTACAGAACCGGTTATTGCAGCAATAACAAACATTATTATAAAATCCAGCAATGACATAGAATTTCCTCATGTTATTTATCTAAATGTATATTTTACTTATTTCAATATCAATTTTATGTTTACTGGTTAGGGAATAGAGGAAGTCCTTTTATCATTCGCACAAAAGAGAATCGGAAATATTATCATAGCATTTGAAGATTAAATAAGCCATATTACAGGCAGATAATTATATTGAGCAGATAGGTCTCGTCCGAAAGGTTTTGTTACTGAATTAGAAAATGTTAATCTTTCATATAAAGATAAAAGTAGAATCCAATTGCTATGAGAATAAAAGCTGCAGCAAATAAAGCAGTCACTATAGAATCTAAAAAATCCATAATCACCCAAAAAATTTTTAACTAATTGAATTAATTTTCGCTGCAATAAATTCAACAAGACCAGTAAGTATTTAACCAATTAATAATATAAGGTCAAGATCAAACTCTCGTATTCTATAGTTCTGATGATGAAATTAAAGGAAGTTAAGATTGAAAAGAATCGGATTTATAAATACAGCACTTAAAGCGCTGGCTGCTGTTCTTTTTCTACCAGGCGTACTTGAATCAAAAAGAAATACAGCGGAGGTTGTTCCAATAACTCCTGTATTCAAACCGGAACCATCAAAATGGAAGCGTAATGAAATTAACATCGCCTGGATCGGCCACTCTACGGTGCTTATAAATTTCTATGGCACCTTAATCTTAACCGATCCTGTTCTTTTTGAACGGATCGGACTTTATATTTTTGGTACAAACTGGGGGCCGGGCAGAATAACTTATCCGGCATTATCATTTGATGAAATTCCTAAACCCGATATAATTCTAATTTCTCATGCACATTTAGATCATATGGATTTTGACACTCTCACCGAATTCACTTCAAAGTTTCCAAACCAGATTGATTGCCTGACCGCTTATAACACAATGGATGTGATTTCGGAATTGAATTGGAAATCATTACAGGAGATCGACTGGGGTGAAGAATTAGAGATTCAAGGGATACGATTTAGGGCTCTGGAAGTAAAACATTTTGGCTGGAGATTTCCCTGGGAATGGGATCGTTCAAGAGGCTATATGAGAAAAGGTCGAAGCTATAATGCAATTCTGATTGAAAAAAACGGAAAGAGTATACTTTTTGGCGGGGATACAGCAT
>JASFSF010000126.1:0-6808 GCA_050114555.1 Ignavibacteria bacterium | reverse complement strand
CACCGGTTACATCCAATTTCTCATATATTAACTTATATTCATTTACCTTGCTGAATTTAATCCCCCGATTTTTTATTACATTCAATAGTTTCTGTCGATCACCTACTCTTGCTTTCTCCAACGCTTTTAAAAAGAGAAATGTCTTCTTTCCTTCGACAAGATCGCCACCGATTCTTTTACCAAGTTTTTTTTCTTCAGCAGTGATATCCAGTAAATCGTCCTGGATCTGGAATGCCATTCCCAGATTCAATCCATAATTTTTTAATCCATTTACTTCTTTTGAACTGCCGTTACCAATTAATGCTCCGATTTCACAACACATCTGAATCATTGATGCAGTTTTTTTCCTGATCATGTTCAGATATTCCGCCATTGTTACCTTGCTTCGCAATTCATAATCGGTATCGTAACTTTGTCCCTCACATACTTCTACCAATCCTTTTGTAAATGAACTTATTATTTTCTTCGAATCCCCGTTACAATCTTTCAGAAGAAATTCATAAGCAACTGAGAGAAGACTATCACCTGATAATATTGCTGTGTTTTTATCATACTTTTTATGCAGGGTGAGTTTGCCTCGACGCTTATCAGCATTATCCATTATATCATCGTGGACAAGAGTAAAATTATGCAGCAGTTCAACCGCCACCGCCGCATTATATGCAGCAGAAAATTTTCCATTCACAGCTTTTGCAGACAACAATACAAGCAAAGGTCTTATTCTTTTACCTTCGCTTCCCACAATATATGCCGAAGGATTATATAAAGAAGCAGGTTTCCTGTTCAGGAATGCTTTATTTAATCTTGAATCGATCTTCTTACGCTCTCGTTCGTATAAATTCTGATACTTATTCATAACGAGTTGACTAAAAAATTACTTCTCTTTTGATAAGTTTACCTTTCTTGAGAGCTTTTAAATTTTTTGATCCCGTTAAGTACATAATTATTCTGATCTCATTAAACATGTCGGTTATATATTTTACTGTGCCTTCAACTCCCGATTCATCGAGCACCTTCAGGATCATTCTTGCAGATGCAACCATATCGGCTCCAAGTGCAAATGCTTTAGCTGCTTCCAGCGAGGTATTAATACCACCGGAACCGATTAGTGTAAATTTATAATTCTTCTTTAGTTTTTTTACTTCACTTATACAATACGATGTGGGAAGTCCCCAATCCCATAGATAGTGATTTTTATTTTCGCCGCTTCTTAATAGCTCTACTCCTGCCCAGCTTGTACCACCTGCACCGGCAACATCAATTCCTTCCACACCGACATCCAATAATCTTAAAGCCGCTTCTGCTGAAATTCCTGAACCGACCTCTTTTGCAATTACAGGGATATCTATACTTTTTGTTATCTTTTTAATTTTTGGGATAAGCCCTTTAAAATTTGTTTCACCTTCTTTCTGCAAAACTTCCTGGAGAGGATTGAGGTGAATCACCAATGCATCAGCTTCAATCATATCTATAATTTTTTTAATCGGATCAATAGATTTAAACTGGACTATCTGTGCTGCACCTATATTGGAAAGCACAGGAATACCCGGTGCGTTTTCTCTTACAATTTTAAATGAATCGATATAGTCATCATCCTCAAGTGCCTGTCTCTGACTTCCAACTCCAACCGGAATATTTAATTCTTTAGCAACAATGGCTAATTGAGCATTAATATTATCAGCTCCACTTGTTCCCCCTGTCATGCAAGAAATAAGGAACGGATAATCAATTTTATGTTTTAGAAATTTTGTGGTAAAACCGATATCCTCAATAAGTACTTCTGTAATTGCGTTATGTTTAAAATCGTAATGTTCAAAACCGTTTGTTTTGGAGCTGAATGACACATCATCTGTCAAGCATAGATCGAGATGCTCCTTTTTACGCAATGATGTATTATTATCAGAGGCCATAATTGAATTAAAAGATAGAAATTAAATGCGGTGAAAGATATTAAAAATCAAGCTAAAATCATTATTATCGTCATTTTACTCATATCATGTGGTTTTTGAATAAGAAGATTCATTTAGAAATATGAGGTAAGGTTGAAAGAAAAAAACTAAATTTTTCCCAAAAAATAATGGGGAATTCCTAAAATCGATATTGATATTGTTATTTTATTTTTCAAGTTTTCCACAAAAGAGAGATTAGGATTAAACAGGCGGGAAATAATGCAGGATTGTTACAAGAAATACTTCTACTCAATCTTTCAATCATCACATCGTAAATGCAAATCGCATAAATATATTTTTGCAGTGCCTAAAGAATATTTTATGAAAGGAACATTCAAATAAATTAAGGGAGGAAGATTTGAAAAGTTTTTACATACAATTCTATATATTAATACTTGTTACTTCAACAATTCTATTTGCACAGCCGGATAAGTATAATAAAATAAAATCACCTGACGGTATTCCTTCTTACACATACCTAAACATTAATAACATCTCAACTGTCTTTATAAATAATGGGATTTCTGATAACTTTCCAAACGAATATAAAGGAGGATTTGTTTACCCAAAAGGTAGTAAAAAAATAGCTGTATACGTATCTGGCTTAATCTGGGGTGCATTTGTTGAGGGAGATCCACAAGTCAGAGTCGGTGGTTCGACATATCTTTCCGGATTACAAGGAGGGAAAATTTTATCTCTTGGTGTTGAAGAAGATCCAGAAGCAGAACATGTACGAATATACAGGGTGTGTCCGGATGTTTATCCCGGTGGGCCATCTATCAATCTGTCCGTAGAAGCTATTGATGAGGGTAAAACCGAAGAAGAAGTAAGAACGCAGTATGAGTTGGATTGGATAGAATGGCGTGCTATTGATGGTGCACCTTTTACGGATATGGATGGTGACGGAGTTTATAATCCTGATATCGATATTCCCGGTATTCCTGATGCAGGTCAAACAATCTGGTTTGTTGCAAACGACCAGAGTCCACAATTAACATCACAGTTATATGGTAGCCTCCCTTTAGGAATTGAATACCAGGCAACATACTGGGCTTACAAAACCAACAGCTACCTTGACAACATAATCTTCAGAAAATACATATTGATAAATAAAAGTAATACAACATTTAATGATATGTATATATCTATGTGGTCTGATACTGACATTGGAGATTTATCTGATGACTATGCAGGCTGCGATACATTACTGGATATGATGTACTCATATAATGCAGATGAAATAGACAAAACATATGAACCGTATCCACCCCCTGCCGTTGGCTTTAGTTTACTGGACGGGCCTTCTGTTCAAAATGACTCAACTCTCCCAATGACAGCGTCTTATTATCTTGTATGGGGTGATCCAACCAATCCAATTTTACCCTATGAATCTGGAGTCCGGATATACAACAATATGCGGGGGAGAATTGGTCTGACTGGTGAATTTTTCATGGATCCTTTAACTGGATTACCCACCACATTTGCACTACCCGGTAATCCAATAACTGGAGAGGGTTGGATAGATGGTTTGCTAGTCGGTCCTAGTGATCGAAGAAATGGATTGGCTTCCGGCCCATTCCAAATGGCTGTTGGGGATACACAGGAAGTTATCATTGCAGAAATTGCTGCACTTGGACAGGATAGATTACACTCAGTGCAATTATTAAAGTATTATACTTCACTCTTGAGGGATGAATTTGATAATGAAGATTTTTTAGTATTGCCACCTAAACCACCAAACCCGGAATTAACAGTTGATGATGAGGATCGGATGATGAAATTTAATTGGGGAAAAAATACTTCACTTACTAATTCAATTGAAAATTTTAATTCAGAAGGCTATACATTTCAGGGTTATAATGTGTATCAATTACAAAATAATTTAGCTTTTTCTGAAAACGCAATTAGAATTGCAACTTATGATATAATTGACGGTATTACTGAAATACCGGGACTTGTACCTGATCCGGAGACCGGATTACTTATTAATGGAATAAAGCAATTCGGCTCTGATTCGGGTATTAAAAGAACCTTCAGTACAAACTATGACTACATTGAAAATGAAAGGATGATCGTGGGGAAAAAATATTATTTTGCTGTTACCGCATACACTTACAATCCGAATCCTGAGAAAGATAATTATACCTCGGAAAGTCTTATCAATGTTATTGAAACTACCTATTATGATGAACTTCCGGGTGCAGAACATGGCGATAACATTGAAGTTTTACATTCTTCCGGAATTGGGGATGCTGATATTATAATAACAGTTGATGATCCGACCAAATTAACAGGGGATGATTACAGGATTACTTTTCACACGCAAGACCAAATAAGAGACGAAAGTGGTAATTGGGTCCCGGGAAGTGAAACTATCAGAAAGTATAGTCCCCTTGCACCCGATACTTTAACAGGAACAAAAATTGATATCGCTCCTGTCTATGGAGGTATTTACCCAAATAGTATAAACCTGAATTTTCATTTAGAAGTAGTTCATCACTATTATGGCTGGGTTGATGGAGTTACATTAACATTCCCACCAGGAACCCAAATACTTGATGTGCCCGATGTTCTTGTAAGTGGTAGCTATGGTACTCCTGAACCGGTTGTGATTACTGATAATGTTGTTAGAATTGGTATAACAGATAACTCACAAACCCAGGGCGGTCATTTTCATGAGGGTGGTGAGGATTGGGTTGTAACAGTTCCTGCTTACGATACAATGTGGGTCGATTGGGAAGTTCACGATGACGGTTATGCTGGTGGTCAGAATGAGCTCGGTACTACTATTGTAAGTAACGAGATTGGTTATGTTTCCAGATTAGCTAACCTTTATAATTTAATAAACACAACCACCCATAAAATTGTCTTGGAAGATGGTTCTGTTTATAATGGCATTGATCTTTTCCCCCGAAGAGACGGTGATCCTATATTGGTAGAAAATCCCATTGTTGATGGATTCCAGTTAGTTTTAGACGTAATCTGGGATCCACCTTTAACTATTTCACAATATAATGCACCAACACTTAATGGTACAGAATTAAGCCCCTATGGTGTTCGGTGGACTAATGTTGATTGGACTATTTGCGACTTCACATATTTTGGTTATGCTGATGGTTTCGCCAACACCACATTACCATTATATGGCGGCGGCGGCGGCACTTTAATTGTTGATATACTGCAGCAGGATTATGAACTACGTTGGACAGGTGTTCTGGCAGATACAGTAATAAATGGTGTTACTGTAACGTATACTCAATCCGGTGGTTCAATAGCGACATTTATTGGTGCCAGCAATTATGATTGGAATAATGATCATCCGTTTAATCCAGCTCCCGGTAGTGGCAACGATTTTACATTGAGGGTTCCTGTTGAGGTTTGGAATCTTGACACAGATATGCAGGTTAACCTGATTATGTACGATAGAAATGCTGCTGGGCTTCAATTTACTGATGATGAATTCCGGACCTGGAATGTCTTAGATAGGGTATACACCTGGATACTCAATACACCATATAGTGAAGATTTAATAGACGATAACTCACAGACAGTTATTAATAACGCTACATGGAATTTGGTATTCTATCATTCTGAATTTACCCTCGGTGACGTTGTCAGAATATACTATGATAACCCGATTCAGTTTGGTGTTGATGAATTCACATTTACCGCACCTGCTGCGGTTGATACATTAAAAGGATTACCATATGCTTCCACTTATAAGTTGTTCCAAAACTTCCCCAATCCTTTTAATCCAGTAACAAAAATAAGATTCCATATACCTGAAGATGGGAATGTAAAACTCGATGTATATGATATCCTAGGACAAAGAGTAGCTAAACTAATTAATTCTGAATTGGCGAAAGATTCTTATGAGATTCTATTCGATGGAAAGAATTTAGCAAGCGGAGTATATATCTACACTCTTAATGTTAATAACAAATTCTTCGATGCAAAGAAGATGTTGTTGCTTAAATAAATATTTGGGAGACTGAAGATGATTAAATTTTTTTTCTCAACAGTAATACTTATTACAACTTCATTAATATTTTCACAAACAAAAAAAGAAAATACCGCTTTATCCTGGAGAGATTCCTCTTCTTACACATATTTAAATATTAACAATATATCGACTGTATTCAGAAATAATGGTATATCCGATATCGATGAAGGGGAAAGTAATTCCGGTTTAGTTTTTCCCAAAGGCAGTGGTAAAACTGCTGTTTTCATATCCGGATTAATTTGGGGCGCATTTGTACCAGAAGATCCGCAGGTTAGAGTTGGAGGATCAACTTATAATTCAGGTTTGCAGGGAGGAAAAATTCTATCACCGGGAGTGGCTGAAGATACTCATCTGCCCCACGTTCGGATCTACAGGGTTCGCCGTGATGTTTATCCGGGAGGTCCGGATATCGATCTATCCGTAGAAGTGAGTGAAGAAGGTAAAAATGAATATGATATCAGAACTCAATATGAGTTGGATTGGATAGAGTGGAGAGCTGATGATGGCGCTCCCTTTGATGATATTGACGGTAACGGGATTTATAATCCGGATATAGATATTCCCGGAATACCAGGTGCAGATCAAACAATCTGGTTTGTTGCTAACGATCTTGATTCACTGGTTTCTACCAGCTTTTACGGTGCACCGCCATTAGGTCTAGAATACCAGGCAACATATTGGGCATACAATAATGGAAGCTTCATTGATAATGTAATTTTTAGAAAGTACAGGTTGATAAATAAAAGTATTACTGCATTTAATGATATGTATGTGTCCTTGTATTCAGACACGGATATCGGAAATTCAACTGATGATTATGCCGGATGCGATACAACGTTACAATTGATCTACGGAT
>JASFSF010000125.1:0-6880 GCA_050114555.1 Ignavibacteria bacterium | reverse complement strand
AACCAGGATGCATTTTTAAGATCGATTGGACTTCAAACAATAAAATCGGGCGAATAAAATATTCGCCCTTAAATTAAATGAAGAAGAGAACTAATTCTCTTCTTCATTTTTATCGGAGTTGTCCATTTGTTGCATCTCCATCCACGGATTAACATCCGTATTCCATATATCAACTACAATTTCTAAAAGACCCTCATCGTCCCATTTCCAAACGTTTAAATATTTACCATGGTCATCCCAGGGCATCTCCATTCCCGGTATTGTCATAGTTATACTGTATGTCCCGATCTCTATAAAATAATCTCCGGCTTCCATTACATCAGTTGTTGTCAAATTAAAGGCAGTAGTTTCCACTCCAGATTCCTGCTGCATATTGTGAGCCACTACAAGTGCATTAACACCTCTGAGCATTGGCTGATAGCTTGGCATTGATATAATTTCATCGGAATAATACTCAAGCATTTCTTCAAAGTTATCTCCGACCATTAACTTTGCAAGCTCAGAATTGTTTTTCTCAATTGTTGCTTTAACTTCAGTAAGATCCTGGGGATGTAATTGAATTACACCAATCAACAGTACAACAAGTATAAAGATCATTTTTTTCATAGTAACCTCTTATTTAGTTAAATAATTAATAGTGATTGAATTATAAAAATTGGTTAACTAAAATCATTAACGTTGTGTATTGTAATTTCTTTAATTGTAAATTGTAAATCAAGTGCTTGACTACTTTTGGATTGACGGTTTTTTATTTTGTTAGAGAAGTTTTCATATTAAGAAATATAAATAAGATTAATTTTAAATTGTAGAGAAGCATTCCCAGCTTGTAAAGCACTATTACGTAATTTGAATAAAATTAAAACAGGTAATATGGAATCAAAAAGGATTTATCTTGATAACAATGCAACCACTCCTATTGCGGAGGAAGTAAGAAATGCTATGCAACCGTTTTTATCCGAATCACATGGTAATCCTTCCAGTATTCATGAATCTGGTAAAAAGGCTAAGGAAGCAATAGAAACCGCCAGAAGACAGGTCGCAAAATTAATAAACACCATTCCACGGAGGATTATCTTCACGGGCAGCGGTTCCGAAGCAGATAATCTCGCGTTAAAAGGAGTTGCATTCAGTTTACGCGATAAGGGAAATCACATTATAACGTCGAATATAGAACATCCTGCTATATTGAAAACATGTAACTTCTTAGAGAAATTTGGCTATGAAATTACTTGTCTCGAAGTCGATACGAATGGTTTGGTCGATCCGAAGCAGCTGAGGAATTCAATTAAAAAAGAAACGATATTGGTTTCGATTATGCTTGCTAACAATGAAGTTGGAACTATCTTACCAATTAAGGAATTAGCCGTTGTTGCTCACACAAAGGGAGTGCTTTTTCATACAGATGCTGTTCAGGCTATTGGTAAAATAAAAGTTGATGTTGATGAATTAGGAGTTGATCTGTTATCCATATCAGGGCACAAGTTTCATTCGCCTAAAGGAGTCGGAGCTCTTTATATTAAAAAAGGAATTTTTCTTGAACCGATCATACATGGTGGCGGTCAGGAAAGTGGCTTACGCGCCGGGACTGAAAATGTTGCATCCATTGTTGGATTAGGCAAAGCTGCTGAACTTGCCCTGTTAAATTTAAATGAGGCTGACAAAATTAAATCACTAAGAGATAAATTAGAAAAGGGTATAAAGAGTATAATGCCCGATGCTAAATTGAATGGTCCTTTTAGCTATCGTTTACCAAATACTCTTAACATAAGTTTACCCGATATCAGGGGTGAGTCATTAGTAATTGCGATGGATCAGCACGGTATTTCCTTATCATCGGGCTCTGCATGCAAATCCGGCTCACCTGCACCAACCCATGTTTTATTAAATATGGGCAGATCGGAAGAAGAAGCACACTGCGCTGTTCGATTTTCACTTTCAGTATATACGACGGAAAAAGATATTGATGATACTTTACTAATTTTTAGCGATGTACTTAAAGAGATGAAAGAAACTGTTCGCTTTCTCGCATGCAAGTAACTTAAATATCAATGAGCGTTTTTAAACAAAAATCAGGTTAGAAAATGAGCACAACAGAAAAACCGGAAATAGGATTGTTAAGCTGGTTTGATTTAACCGTTCCCGATGCTGAAAATATCAGAGACTTTTACAGTAAAGTAATCGGGTGGCAATGGGAGCCAGTAAAAATGGAAAAAGGGGCATACAATGATTATAATATGAAAACACCTGAGGACGGTTTAACTGTTACAGGTGTCTGTCATTCACGGGGTGTTAATTCCGACCTTCCTCCAAGCTGGCTGTTATATTTTACGGTTGAAAGTGTTAAGAAAAGCTCGGAAGAATGTAAAGCAAACGGAGGTAAAGTAATCGCCGGGCCAAAGGATATGGGCAAGTTTGGCAAATATTGCGTTATTGAAGATCCTGCCGGGGCAGTGTGTGCTTTATTTGAAGCAGCTTAATCTTGTAATGGTGAAATATTATTAATGATCGTGCCCATTTGATCCGTGAACATGTCCATGAGAAATTTCCTCTTCTGTAGCATTTCTCATTTCCAGAATTTCGATATCAAATTCAAGATTGATTCCTGCCAGGGGATGATTATAATCTAACGTAATGTCATCACCATCTATACTGGAAATTTTAAAGGGAGTTTGTGTACCATCTTTTGCTGTTGATATATAACCTATTCCTTCCTCGATTGTAGAGCCTTCCGGGAAGTCGGACCGCTTTACTATTCGAAAAGCTTCGTTATTGTACTCACCATATGCATCCTCAGCAGGAAGCTTAATGTTTTCCCTGGATCCGACTTGCATTTCCATAATAGCTTCTTCTAATTTGGGAAGCACCTGGTTTGTGCCACTTAAAAATGAGAGGGGGCCTCTTGTTTCAGATGAATCGATAACATTTCCTTTATCATCGCTGAGAGTATAATTCATTGTTACAACTTTATTCCGGTTGAATATCATACAGTACCTTTATGTGTAAAAATTAAGTACACATATTACCATTTAAAAAACGCAGAATCAAAGTTTTTGACGGCAATAGAGTGACGCAGAACGTTGGAGTTAATCATTAAGTAGGTGAGTTATCATTCCAACACTATTAATATAGAGTCTCATTTAGAGAATTCGTGTGAGGGAATGATTTTTGAATACTTAACATATGTTTCTAATAATAACGGGCTTTCATAAATGAAAACTCTAATTATTCTGATTATTCTCTCTTCAGCCGGATATTTCGGTTATGAAGAGTATTTTAATTCCCCTGATGCTGTAAAAGTTACAGGTAATGTTCAGGTTACACAGCAGGGAAATTTCAATATTAATGCTCCGCAGGTCTCCGGTCCGCTATATATTGCATCAGTAACAGGTACAATAAAAAACATAAGCGGAAAGTCACTCAGAAATATTTTTATTAAATATAACGTGGCCGGTAAAACATCAAGTACAATGATATTTAATTTACAGCCGGACCAATCTATTAGTTATACAACTAAAGGAGTTAAAACCAAGGCCAAGAATCCTGCATTTAGTTTTGAAAGTGTAGAATTTGATGAATCTGATTAAATTAGTTGTGCAATAATTTATATTCATAATTTAATCACTTAATTGAAAAACAAGGTTGTATTAATTACCGGGGCTACCGACGGAATAGGAAAGCAAACGGCCATTGATCTCGCAGCAATGAATGCTTCGATAATATTGCACGGTCGAAGTGAAGCACGCCTGTTAAAAACCAGAGATAAGATAACCCGTCTAACGAATAATTCCCAAATAGAAATTGTCAATTCCGATTTTGCTTCACTTGAACAGGTTAAATCAATGGCTGAAGAAATCCGTACAAAATTTAATAAGATGGACGTGCTTATAAACAATGCGGGAGTTTATATGACAGAAAAAAAATTAACGGAAGATGGATATGAATTCACATTTGCTGTAAATCATCTTGGCCACTTTCTGTTGACAAACCTTTTGATCGACCTTCTAAAAAAACAATCTTCTGCGAGAATAATAAATGTCAGTTCAGTTGCACACTCAAGAGCACGGTTAGATTTCGATAATATTGATTCTGAAAAATCCTTTGACAGTTATAATGCTTATGCAGTATCCAAATTAGCGAATGTACTATATACTTATGAGCTTGCCAGAAGATTGCAAGGGACAAATGTAACAGTTAATGCTCTGCATCCCGGGGTGATAAGCACAAAATTACTTTGGGCAGGATTTAGAATGAAAGGAGCCACAGTTTCAGAAGGTGCTGAGACCTCTGTTTATCTTGCCTCGTCGGGTGAAGTTAATGGCATAACGGCAAAATATTTTGTAAGGAAAAGAGAAACAGCGTCCTCAGAATCAAGTTACAATATAGAATACCAAAGCAGAATGTGGGAGGCAAGTGAGCAAATGATAGGAAGACAATTCAACATTGTATGAAACAAAATTTATTTCAAGATATTCCTGAAAACATTCCCGAAGAAATTATCGAGACAATTATTGAAAGTGATTCAATAAGGATTGAGAGAATTATTTCTAAAGGACAAATCTCCCCGCCGAATTTTTGGTATGACCAGGATAAAAACGAATGTGTAATTGTTATTAAGGGCAAAGCCAGATTGCAATTTGAAGCGGGTAGCATAATCAAATTAGTCGAAGGCGATTTTATCAATATCCCGGCTCACCAAAAACATCGTGTGGAATGGACAGATCCCAAAAGCGAAACTATCTGGCTGGCAATATTCTATTAAGAAATTACTACATTTTGATAAAATGTTTGCTGGTTAAATTCGTAATATGAATCCGGGATTCTTCTTAACAAAAAAGAGTATCAAAGACTATTTTAATAAATTTTTTCCGAACGCCTTTATTGTAACTACGGGGCATGGAGCCATTCTGACCACTTTTTCAGTAACACTGCCAAGAAGCAAATGTTCAATCCCGGTTAAACCATGAGTTGCTATTACAATTAAATCACTTGAATTTTCCGATGCAAAATTTATAATATCGTTAGCTGCATGCCCTCCGCTGGTAAATACTGCACTCTTAGTCTCAGGACCTTCTGCTTTGTCTAACATTTCCAGCATACTTTTTTCGCTTTCTTCTTCAATATTTGGGACAAGATCGAATATAGAAGACTTTCCCGAAATAGAAAACGCCGGATGTTTTGTCTCTTCGATTATGTGTAATAGTTGTAGTTGGGAATCATATGCCGAAGCAATTTCTTTGGCATAAATAATGGCGTTTTGTGAATGATCTGAAAAATCAACAGGAACTAGAATATTGTTATAAGCTTTCAATGGTTTTAGTTGCTCAGTTTCACGCACCGTAAACACAGGACAATCAGCTAATCTGACCACCTCTTCTGCAACACTGCCAATTAATAAATGTTCGATACCTCTCCTTCCATGCGTACCCAGAACGATTAAATCCATATCTTTATCCGATGCATATTCAAGTATTGCCGGGCCGGCCGAAACACCCTTAAGCAGCTCTTTAATGATTTTAATTTCTGTTGATCCGTGTTTACTTATAACATCGTTTAGCTTTGCTTCTGTAACCTTTCTGTGGCTTTCAATAAACTGCTCAGTATTTGAAAATTCACGACTCACTGTATCAGGCTGGTCTTCGAACATCGTTCTAACATGCAGTAGATGCAGTTCTGATTTATATTTTTGAGCAAAAAATACAGCGTGTAGCAATGCCTGTTCGGCACATCTTGAAAAATCTGTTGGAAACAATATTTTTTTTATCTCTATCATGTTCAATCCTTTCAGCCGCAGATATATTGATAATTAATATTAATCAAAAAATATCATTCTTGCATACTAAGTTGTTCTTTGCTAAAACCTAAAATGAAGCAATCAGATTAATTTTTCAGTAAATTCTTAAAAGCACTTTCAAACTTTTCTATTTTCGGCGCTATTGTGAATGAACAATAGCTCTGATGTGGATTGTTTGCAAAATATTTTTGGTGATAATTTTCAGCCTTATAAAATGTACTATGAGGAACTATTTCGGTTACTATTGGATTATCCCAGGCACCTGAGTTATCAAGTTCCTGTTTATACTTTTCAGCAGTTTTTTTTTGCAAATCAGTGTGATAAAAAATAACAGATCGGTATTGCGAACCTACATCCTCCCCTTGCCTGTTTAATGTTGTAGGATCATGTGTACGCCAAAATATTTTAAGGAGCTGATCATAAGTGATAACCTGAGGATCAAATTTAATTTGAACTGCTTCTGCATGACCTGTATTACCGCTGCAAACTTGTTCGTATGTTGGATTTTCAGCCTTACCACCGGCATATCCTGAAATTACTTCTTCAACACCATCCACCATGTCAAACACAGCTTCAGTACACCAAAAACAACCCGAGCCAAATGTTGCAAGTTCACGTGTCTTTACATTTTCTTTCATATCTTTTCCAATTTTGTTATGGATCCTTAAAATTTCAAGTTGTGTGGATAAAGATGTGTGAAGATATGCTATTGATCAAGTCGTTTTTGATAGTATGATAAAACAAGTAAGCATTTAAGATTATTGCTGGTAATAAGGAGTGAGTTGTCTGAAAATATTTTAAATTGAAGTAAAAAATATCCGGTTAAGGAGATGCGTTATGAAGCTGGCAGGTATTACTGAAAAACTGAACACATCAGTTAACGAAGAACATAATAAACTTAAGAGTGAAAATATAATTAAACGAATTTGGGATAAGGACTATTCTGTATGGAGTGATTCCCCTGATGAAGTATCAAATCGGCTAGGGTGGCTGAAGAGCATAGAAGCAAGCTTTGATTCTCTCAAAGAAATAAATTCTTTTGTTGAGTCTGTAAAAAAGGATGGATTTAAAAAAGTTATATTAATGGGA
>JASFSF010000124.1:0-7016 GCA_050114555.1 Ignavibacteria bacterium | reverse complement strand
GTTTAGAAACTGATCGATTTTATTCGCCTCTTGTTTTAAGTATTGCTCAAAAAGAAAATGTCGGTTTTGATGAATTGGCAGGAATAGATGGTTCAGGAATAAGCGGACGTGTTACAAAGAAGGATATTCTTAACTTTATAGATCTACGAACCAGTGGAGAAATTAAACCTACTTTATCTAAGGCATCAACAATAGAGACAGTATCATCAAATCAGCAATCTGCCCCGGTTACTCAATCTTCTGCAGAAATAGAAAAAATTCCTATGGATAATACACGGCGTAAAATAATGGAACATATGGTTCAAAGTCGTGATACGTCGGTACATGTAACATCCCTGGTTGAAGTTGATATGAGCAGAATCGATAAGTTCATAAATGAAAACAAAGATGAATATCTTAGACGTGAAGGAGTTAAGTTGACATACATGGCTTTTATTGCAGATGCATGCGTCAAAGCATTAAAAGCATACCCTTTAGTGAATTCTTCCATTGAAGGTGAAACAATTCTTCAGAAAAAATATATTAATCTTGGAATTGCTGTTGCAGTAGAACCAACAGGATTGATAGTACCGAACATCAAAGCAGCAGACCAGTTAAATATTAAAGGATTGGCTAATACAGTAAATGATCTTGCAATCCGTGCACGGAATAAAAAACTTTCTCCTGATGATGTCGTCGGTGGAACATTTACTATAACAAATTTTGGAGTATTCGGTACAGTTTTCGGCACACCGATTATAAATCAACCCGAAGTTGCAATCCTTGGTGTTGGGGCAGTTATAAAAAGACCTGTTGTGATTGAAGTTGACGGCACAGATACAATTGCCATTCGGCCAATGATGGCAATAACAGTCTCGCACGATCACAGATTAGTCGATGGTATGCTTGGAAGTTTGTTCAATAAACATATAAAAGAAACTCTTGAGGGATTTGATCCATCGATTATGTAGATGAGATTGCCTTGATATTAAAATGATTTTTTAATGATGGAATTAATTGATGATAAATAAACATCAAAAAGCATATAAAGAAAAAGTTGAAAGTGAAAATGGTTCGCCAGGTAAAAGACCTGACTGGCTTAAAGTGAAATTACCAACTGGAGACAATTACAGCGCTGTCAGGGATTTAATGAGAGACAAAAAACTTAACACTGTTTGTGAAGAAGCCAGATGCCCAAATATAGCTGAATGCTGGAATCACAGAACCGCTACATTTATGATACTTGGTGATGTTTGTACACGCAGTTGTGGATTTTGTAATGTAAAACTTGGAATGCCATCTGAGCTTGATCTTGATGAACCACGCAGGGTAGTTGATTCCATTAAAGAATTAAATCTTAAGCACGCAGTTATAACATCGGTAAACAGGGATGAACTAGAAAATGGCGGAGCAGAAATTTTTACTGAGATTGTCAGGTTAACCAAAGAAGAATTAACGGAGTGCACAATAGAAATTCTAATTCCTGATTTTAAGGGAGAAGAAACTGCATTCGAAATTATCATGCAATCACCGCCAGATATTCTAAATCATAACCTGGAAACGATAAAAAGATTATACCATGCTGTTAGACCTCAGGCTCGTTATGACAGGAGTCTTGAGCTAATTGGCTGGTTTAAATCAAGAGGATTAAAAACGAAGAGTGGAATAATGGTAGGGATAGGGGAATCAAAAGAAGAAGTAATCGAATTGATGGAAGATCTTTTCAGTGCCGGTTGTGATATCTTAACAATCGGACAGTACCTGCAGCCTACCAAACAGCATTTACCTGTAGACAGATTTGTTATGCCACAGGAATTCAGATTCTACAAAGAGGAAGGCTTGAATATGGGCTTTAAAATTGTTGAATCATCGCCGTTAGTTCGTTCTTCTTATCACGCCGATGAACATGCAAGAGCGGTATTCAGTGAATCAAACTAAGTCCGTTCATTCTTAAAATCTGTTGCCAAATTCTGTTAAAATCTGTAGAAATTTATAGTAATATCGCGAGGGGAAATACACCGGATTCAGTCCCTTGCTAGCAGGCTTCGTAGCTTTTATATGCTGAAAAATTTGTAAAAAATCGGCCGTATTCCTAATTTTGCACTTATATTTTTCATTTTTTCAAGGATGCGGAATGGCAGAAAAAAAGGGTAGAATCATTCAGGTAATTGGTCCTGTCGTCGATATTGAATTTGATGAAGGACACCTTCCGGAAATATTATATGCAATAAGAATTCCAAGAACAACAATTGAAGGCGTTAAAGATGAACTCATAGTTGAAGTTCAGCAGCATCTTGGTGAAGACAGGGTGCGTGCAGTTGCTATGGACAGCACCGATGGATTGGTAAGAGGAATGGATGCTTTCGATACCGGGGAACCAATTTCTATTCCTGTTGGACCAGAGACTCTCGGCAGATTAATTAATGTAATCGGACAGGGCATTGATGGTCTAGGAGAAATAAAAACGAAGAAGAAATATCCAATACATCGACCTGCGCCTGCGTTCAATAATCTTTCAACACAAAAAGAGATGTTTGAAACGGGATTAAAAGTTATAGATCTTCTTGAACCTTATTCCAAAGGAGGAAAGACAGGATTATTTGGTGGTGCCGGTGTTGGCAAGACTGTTATTATTATGGAGTTGATTCATAATATTGCACAGCATCATGGTGGTTACTCAGTTTTCTCGGGAGTTGGAGAAAGGACTCGTGAAGGAAACGATTTATGGCTGGAGATGAAAGAGTCAGGTGTGTTAGACAAAACGGCATTGATATTTGGCCAGATGACTGAACCACCGGGTGCAAGATTAAGGGTTGGATTAACAGGCCTTACCGTTGCAGAATATTTCCGTGATGAAGAGGGTAAGGACGTGCTTCTGTTCATAGATAATATTTTCCGTTTTACTCAGGCAGGTTCCGAAGTAAGCGCTTTGCTTGGAAGAATGCCATCGGCGGTAGGTTACCAACCGAATCTTGCAACGGAAATGGGTGCGTTACAGGAAAGGATAACATCAACAGATAAAGGGTCGATTACATCAGTGCAGGCCATTTATGTTCCTGCTGATGACTTAACAGATCCAGCTCCGGCTGCAGTATTCTCTCACTTAGATGCTACAACGGTATTAAGCCGTCAGATTTCAGAACTGGGAATCTATCCGGCGGTTGATCCGCTAGAATCTACATCAAGAATTATGGATCCATCTGTACTTGGACAGGAGCACTACGATGTAGCAAAGAATTGTAAAGAAATTCTTCAGCATTATAAAGATCTTCAGGATATAATTAATATTCTCGGTATGGATGAGCTTTCCGATGAGGATAAAGTTGCTGTAAGAAGAGCAAGAAGGATTCAAAGATTCTTTAGTCAGCCGTTCTTTGTTGCAGAGCAGTTTACAGGAACTCCGGGAAAGTATGTTAAGCTTGAAGATACGATAAGAGGTTTTAAGGGTATTATTAATGGTGAGTATGATGATTTACCTGAAGCTGCATTCCTGTATGTCGGTACAATTGAAGAAGCTGTAGAAAAAGCTAAGAAGATGGCATAGATATGAGTGAAATCAATTTAGAGATAATCACACCTGAAAAGGTAATTTTTGAAGATACTGTTGATTCAATCACAGTTCCCGGAACAAAGGGAGGATTCCAGGTATTAAAAGATCACGCACCATTAATGAGTACACTTGAAATTGGAGTGATCAATGTAAAGAAGGGTAATGAATCAATTTATTTTTCAACTGCCGGCGGAACAATTGAAGTACTGGACAACAAAGTGCTTGTTCTTGCAGATTCCACTGAATTGATAAGCGATATTGATATTGACCGCGCTGAGCAGGCTAAGCAGCGTGCAGAGGAGCGGCTAAAAAGAAAGAAAGAAGAAGAGATCGATACATTACGTGCAGAGCTTGCTCTTAAGCGTGCGTTGAACAGGCTTGGGGCTAAAGAAAAGTATATGTAATAATTAAATTTTGTTGATACTTAACAAAAAAGGGATGAATAAATGTTCATCTCTTTTTTATTTCAATCTGAATTTATTTCATTAGAATCATCTTCTTAGTATCAATAAAATCGCCAGCTTGTAGACTGTAGAAATACACTCCGGATGGCAGATCGCTTGCATCAACATTAATTCTATAGGTGCCTGTTGATAATGATTCATTTTTTAGGAGGTTTTTAACTTCTCTACCCGAAATATCAAATATGGTCAAGGTTGTATATGATTCTTCTTTCAAACTAAATTCAATAAAAGTTGATGGATTGAAGGGATTTGGAAAATTCTGTGAGAGGTATAGCTCATTTGGTAACTGAATATTATTTTCTATAGATGTAACTATCCCAAATGTATCCTCGTCTATAACACAACCCCGTATTAATTGCCCTATATGTGGTGGTTCTTCTATGAAATCTTCAATTAATCCAAAACCTGATGCTAATGTTTCTGTGTTTACTTTCCATGAAAATTCATTTATAACAGTGTCACCCCAATTTAGATCATAGTATTCTATCTCCATCAATACTGCAGGCATTCCAAAGATAAACCAGGGATATTTGTTTTTAACTACAGCTTCTCTTCTTTGAATTTCGCCTGGTGGAATTGTGTTCTCAGGATGAACCATCCAAGTATCTCCCGAGTCAGCATTTAATTGGTAATACTTCCAATTCAATTGATTTGGTGAATAATATACAGTTGATGTAGTAGTATCGATACTCCAAAGCGGATCGAAAACACCTGCGCCATAGAACAAGTAATTATGTCCATCATTTCCAACTGAATCTCTTTTAATTTCATACCTTACAATTCCATTCGGTGTATCATATTCCCAAATATTCCCAACAGAATGAGGAAAAAAACTATTTGGATCAGGCTCCTGGGATAATATATCATGTGTTAAAAAAAGAAAGAGTATAGTAGCAAAGTATTTAGTATCAATAATTTTCATTGCCTTTCAAAATATTATTTAAAGGTACCTTAATTAAAATATTTTCCTTACAAAAACATAACTAAGTAAATCCTGTAAAATATTGATGTTGAAAATGAATTTGAGAAGGGAAAGAGATTTGAATGAATGAATAAGAAAGATGAGATTGAAATTGTAATTTTAATAAGAAAAATAAAATACGAAGAATAATGTATAAGACATTTATCACCCATCCACCTTTTAATAATCATCCACCATTGATTAAAAGTTAATAGGAACTTGCTAAAATATCATTGTAATGTCAATAGCTTTTTTGATATAACGATGTAGTGTGTAATACCACATTGGAATTGTCATAGATTTGATTAAAAAGAAACGTTATTAAAAAATCTGAGATTCAGGATTTTTATGATAGAATATCGGAAGTCCTAAAGGGGAAGGAATATTGACAATAAGTAAAAAGCAGGGACAAGTCGTGACTTGTCCCTGCAAGCTTACTTAGCTTCTTTAAATCTTCTGGAAACCTCATTCCAGTTAACAACATTCCACCAGTTTTCAATGTATTCAGGTCTTCTGTTCTGATATTTTAAATAGTAGGCATGTTCCCATACATCCAATCCTAAAATTGGAGTCCCTTTAATTTCTGATACATCCATAAGAGGATTATCTTGGTTTGGTGTTGAACCGACTGTAAGTTTACCATTCTGCACTACAAGCCACGCCCAACCGGAACCAAATCTTGTTGCTCCCGCATTACTGAATGTTGTTTTAAATTCATCAAATGACTTAAATGCAGAATTGATAGCCTCCAGCAGTTCACCTTCAGGTGCGCCTCCATTATTTCCCATTACGGACCAGAATAATGTATGGTTATAATGTCCGCCGCCATTGTTTCTAACACCGGCAGGATGCTTCGAAATGTTTTTAAATAATTCTTCAAGAGATTTTCCCTCGAGATCGCTGCCTGCAACAGCATCGTTCAATTTAGACACGTAAGCATTGTGATGTTTTGTATGGTGAATCTCCATCGTCATCTTATCAACATATGGTTCTAGTGCATCGTATGCATATGGTAGAGAGGGCAATTCAAATTTTCCCATTATTTTTCTCCTTACAGTTATTATTAATTCATTGTTATTTATATTCTACAAACTCTATTGGCAAATAGCACGCTGATTGAACAGATCATACTGATTTACACAGATCAAAATACTAAGCACTAAATGATTCGCCACAGCCACAGGTCTTTGTAGCATTCGGATTATTAAATACGAATCCTTTACCGTTTAGTCCGTCACTAAAATCTAATTCTGTTCCGGATAGATAGAAGAGACTTTTCCCATCAACGAAAAGCTTTACATTATCAAAATTCATTATAGTATCGCCTTCTTTTGATTCACCGTCGAAACCAAGTGTATAAGTAAATCCTGAACAACCGCCTCCTTTTACACCTACTCTTAATCCGTAGGTATCAGGAACCTGGTTTTCATTCATTATTCGTTTAATTTCTTTTTGTGCTTTATCAGTGAGGGAGATCTCTGTTGTATTTTGAACTTCACTCATCGTTTATTCCTTTCCGTCTATTCAACATTCTGTTTTTAAAGCGGATCGCCGGGCGTTTTGGTTGTAAATTCCGGGTAATTTAATTTCCAGCTCTGATCATTAATTTTTACAAATATTCCTTTATCAACCAGTTCGTTTGATACTTCAGCGGCTAGCATACCGGCCTGGTGGTATGAGACATCGATATCCTTTTTCTCTAAAAAACTTCTTATCCCGTATTGTAAATCCCTGAAAAAAAAGTTTGAATTATGGAACATTGGAAACTTAGCTTTTAAGAATTTGAGTAACTTTTCATTCTCAGATTTAAGTAATTCTAAATACTTATTTATTTTTTTACTTTTCAACTTTTCCTCCTTTATAATTTACAATATTTGTTTAAGTGTGGTTTGCTGAAATAAATTATCTATTTTAAATTGTATTTCCATAAGTGGATTCCTGATTTTACAACAATCCAGATGTGAACAATTTTCGTTATCATGTTTTTCAATCATGCATTCCGTTAGTTGATATTTATCTTCAACAGATTGAATAATATCAATTAAAGATATTTCTTCCGGGC
>JASFSF010000123.1:0-7034 GCA_050114555.1 Ignavibacteria bacterium | reverse complement strand
TGCCATCCATTAGTTTTGAAAACATTCTATACCTGATGTGGCTGGCTGTAATTAATACTGCACTTGCGTTTACGATCTGGAATTATACACTCAGAACTTTGACAGCGATGGAGTCAAGTATTATTAATGGAACAATGTTAATTCAAATTGCTATTCTTGCATGGATTTTTCTTGGAGAAGATATTTCGATCATGGAAATAACCGGTATGACTATTGCTGTTGTTGGAGCTAGTCTGGTTCAATTAAAGATTGGCAAATAATAGATAAATACATCAAATAGAAATTTAGCAATATGAAAACAATTAAAATTAAAAGCAGAACACAAGAAGTAACAATAGGTAAAATAATATGCGTTGGAAGAAACTATGCTGAACATGCCGCTGAGTTAGGCAACGAGTTATCCGAAAAACCAGTAGTTTTTTTAAAACCAAATTCATCAGTGATCTACAATGGTGAAAAAATTCAACATCCCTTTTTTTCCGAAGATATGCATCATGAAGTTGAGCTGGTATTGTTGTTAGGTGCAAAAATTAAAGATGCCACACTTGAAGAAGCAGAGGCGGCCATAATAGGTTATGCGGTTGGATTGGATATGACTCTGCGGGATGTTCAATCGAAATTGAAAAGTAAAGGCCATCCCTGGACAATAGCAAAGTGTTTTGACACATCAGCTGTATTGTCCGATTTTGTTTTAAAAGATGAATTTAAATTGACATTGGATGAAGAAATATTTTTAAAAGTCAATGATCAAAAAAGACAGAGCGATCAATTAAATAAAATGATTTTCAAACCAGCTGAACTCGTTCAGTATCTTTCTTCGCTGATGACACTTGAAGAAGGAGATCTAATATTCACCGGAACACCAAAGGGTGTTGGAAAGGTTGAAAAAGGAGATTCTATTCATGCAGGCATAGAGGGCATTTCTGAACTAAAGGTTGTCGTTGAATAATGTAAAATGTATAATTTATAATGAAGAATGAATATGAAGTTGACTTTATTTATTAAGGTGGCTTAATGACTTTTTAATTAATTCTTCAAGCGTGATTTCCGGTGAAGCTGAAATAATTTTTCTTACCGTTTGCTCGGAAGTTGTAAAATTATAACCAAGTGTCGTAAGCGCTGAAATTGCTTCTTTTTTTACACCTTGATCCGGCAATACTTCGGCAGTTTCATTAATTGCACTTACTTTTCCTTTTAACTCTAATATTAATCTCTCGGCAGTTTTTCTTCCAATGCCGGGAGTAGCTACTATTCTGGTTAAATCGCCTATGCTAATCGCTTCTTTAAGTTCGCTGGCTTCAATTCCGGATAGTAAACTTAAGGCTAACTTTGGCCCGATACCACTGATTGATATAAGTAGTTCAAACATTTCTTTTTCATATTCCTCATAAAAACCGTAAAGCGAAATCGAATCTTCTTTAACGTTAGTATGGATGTAAAGTTTTACATCCTCACTATGTGAGATTTTTTCAAACGTGTTGATTGTTATGTTGATTGAGTAGCCGACACCGTTTACATCAAGTAAAATATGTGTTGGTTTAGTTGATATTATTTTTCCTGTTAGATAACCAATCATCAAAAGTCTCTAATCATTAATGACTCTTTCCGGAAATGTTTCGACAAATTTTTTCCAGCTCATTTTTTGTCTAGTCGAAGATTTCATCCTGAGTGTATGACAGATTGCTATTGCAAGCGCATCGGTTTCATCAACCTTCATATCCTCGTCAATATTTAAAATTGATTTGATCATATAACTTACCTGCTCTTTTGTTGCCGAACCTCTACCAACAACTGCTTTTTTCACTTCTCTTGGAGAGTATTCACTTGTTGGAATATCGTTGAGCACGGCTGCAAGAATTGCAACTCCGCGGGCATAACCAATTTTCATGGCTGACTGAACATTTTTACCGTAGAAAGCAGTTTCAATAGCGAATTCATCCGGCAAATATCTTTTTATGGTTTCAGAAATTTCCTGGTAAATAATTTTGAGTCGTTCCGGAATTATCTTATGGGAGGGGAGATTGATAACACCACTATCAATCTTTGTAAATGCATTATTCTCATATTTTATTATCCCGTAACCGGTAATATTGGTCCCAGGATCAATTCCAAGTATTATCATAAATTAACACGCCGTCAATGTTACAGTGTTGATATAATCAGCTAACCAGATCTTCATCAAAATCGGCATTGGAGTAAACGTTCTGTACATCATCGTTATCCTCCAAAGCCTCAATTAGTTTTATAACTTTTTCGACATCTTCGCCCGATATCTTTACAGTATTTTTTGCAATCCATTGAAGAGAAGCATTATCCACCGATAATTCAGCCGCGACCAATGCTTTTCTGACCGGTTCAAATGCTTCAAGATCAGTTTGCACTTCAAAATAATCATCATCTAACGCCAAATCTTCAGCACCATGTTCCAGGACGATATCCATTATCTCCTCTTCGGTTTTGTTCTGTGCTGGCATTGAGATAATTCCTTTCCTGTCGAACATCCATGCTACCGAACCGGTTTCACCCAGATTTCCACTATATTTACTAAAGAGATGACGAACATCCGCAACGCTTCTGTTTTTGTTATCTGTAGCAACTTCTACAAGTATCGCAACACCGCCCGGGCCATACCCTTCATAGGTCAACTCATGATATGTAACACCTTCAAGTTCTCCGGTTGCTTTTTTGATTGCCCTGTCTATATTGTCTGCCGGCATATTCGAAGATTTGGCATTATCGATAGCAAGTCGTAATCGGGGATTAGCTGTTGGATCACCTCCACCTTCTCTAGCAGCAATCGTTATCTCCTTGATCAACTTGGTGAACATTTTTCCCCTTTTAGCATCAGCAGCGCCTTTTTTCCTTTTAATAGTTGACCACTTTGAATGACCGGACATTATATATTCTCCTGTTACTTCTGCCTGGTTTTTAAATCTTTTAATCTTAATTGTGGATAAACTCTATTGTCTCTGACACACTTATCAATTGTATAAACAATATTCAAATCGTTGTTCGAATTTATTAAAATATCATAATAATCGCCTAAATTAAATCCAATACAATCGAAAACTTTACCGGTTCCTTCCTGTTTAAAACTACATACTAAATGACTGTGATTGTTACCGACTCTTCTAACATTGTTAGAAACAGTTACATTTTCTGAAATAAACACAGGTCTCATATTGCCCGGGCCAAATGGAGAAAATTGATCGAGAATTTTTAAGAATTTAGGCGTAATCTCTGAAAATCTTAAAGGTGAATCTATCCGGATTTCGGGTAAAAAATCATCTTCCTTCACAGATGTGTCAACAATTTCGTTAAACCTTTTTCTGAATTCATTTATCTTTTCAATATCGATTGAAAGACCGGCTGCAGCACGATGACCACCGAACTGAATCAGAATATCTTCACATTTATTAAGTGCGTTATAAATGTCAAAATTTGGTATACTTCTGGCCGATCCTTTAGCAACCCCATCAATTGTAGTTAACATAATGGAAGGTCTGTAATATTTCTCAACCAATCTGGAAGCAACAATTCCTATAACACCTGGATGCCAGGTTTCCTGGTGAAGAATTATAGCTTTGTCGTTTTTAAAATTTAATATATTCTCAACCATATTAATTGCTTCATCAAATGTTTCCACATCTATTTTGCGACGTTCATAATTTTCAGATTCAAGCACACCCGCCAGTTCTCTCGCACTTTCAGCATTATCTGAAATTAATAGTTCAACTGCTCGTTCAGCGTCGCCCAATCTGCCGACAGCATTTATTCTTGGGGCAATAGTAAATACAATTTGTCCTGAAGATAAATTACCTGCATTTAGTCTGCTTGCTTCAATTAAAGCCGTAAGTGCCGGTCGTGGTGAATCATTGATCAGCTTTATTCCCTCACTAACAATGACACGGTTTTCATCGGTTAGCGATACAATGTCTGCAGCACTGGCTAAAGCTACAAGATCTAAATATTTGAGGGGAATTTCACGCTTGCCAATTCTTTCAGCAAGACCCTGTGCTAATTTAAATGCGACACCGGCACCTGATAAATGTTTGAATGGGTATTTGCATTCAGGTTTTAACGGATCCAATACAGCAAGTGCTGATGGTAATGTTTCTTTAGGCTGATGATGATCGCAAATAATAACATCCATTCCAAGCTGGTTTGCATAATTGATCTCTTCAACAGCGGTTATACCGCAGTCTACACTTATCATCAGGGAAGAGCCTCTTTCTTTTATCGTATCTATTCCCTGGTTGGAAATGCCGTAGCCTTCGGTTAGTCTTTTAGGAATATGAAATCCTACGTTTGCATCCAGCGACTTTAGAAAAAGATATAATACGGCAGTGGCGCACGTACCGTCAACATCGTAATCACCATAAATAGTTATTAATTGATTTTCAGTAAGGGCTTCTATCAGTCGTTGTGTTGCAGTTTCCATTCCATTCATAAGGAATGGATCGTAGAGATCATCAATGGAAGGACGGAAAAAATGCCTGGCATCGCTGAAAGTTTTAACATCTCTCAGAACAAGTAGACGTGCCAGGGTTTCAGAAATATTGAGTGAATCGGCAAGGGTTTCAACAGCAAAAGTATCAGTTACTTCCTTAGTGTTCCAACATTTTTCGAGCATAGCTATCGAATTATATTTGCAAAGAACAAATAAAGTATGTCAAGCCTGTAAGCCGAATTCTGTACTCCCGGAATCGGGATGGCAATTATTTATCTTGTCCTGATGTTGCCAGCAGGATCCAGCGACCTACCCAGAGATTAACGGAGCGAACAACTCCTTCCCGCATTGCAGGAGAATCTCCCTATTTGGCCTTGCTTCGGGTGTGGTTTACCATGCCTCGTCAGTTACCATCGGAGCGGTGGGCTCTTACCCCACCTTTTCACCCTTATCCCGACAAGTCGGGACGGTATGTTTTCTGTGGCACTAGCAGTAATCATAAGGTTTCTCTTATAATTCCCGGGTGTTACCCGGCACCCTGTTCTATGAAGTTCGGACTTTCCTCTGTTTCAATTAATAAAACAGCAATTGCCCGGCCTGATATATTTTATTATTCTTTAAAATTAAACTGCACATTTATCAGATGATACAGTTTTGCTAATTACTTATATAATTAAATTTTGAACATCCAATGAGTTCTTGAATACATTTAAATATACGAAATATGGATGCTTAATTCAGCAGTAATTTAAGATGATCATTTCCCCTATTCATCAGCAGATTCGGATATTTCGGCTGAGACAAGAATTCTTCCACAGTATTCGCAAAAAAACAATCGGTTGTTTTGTCGAATTTCAAGTTGACGCTGAGATGGTACGATGTTATGGCACCCCGAGCAGGCAGAACGTTTAATTGTAACTACTGCCTTACCTTTTTTTGCTTTTCTTATTCTTTTATAAGCCGATAGATCAGACTTTTTTACTTCTGCAGCTATTTTCTTTCTTTCTTCCTGAAGCTTTGTTTCTTCTTTCTCGTTTCTTTTTATTATTTCTTTAAGGTTTGCTTTGTTTTCTTTTAATTCTACCTTCAACTCTTCTACTTTAGGTTTGATTTCTTCAATCTGATCTGTTAAACTTTTGCTTAAATCCGCAAGTGAATCGTTTTCCTGATTGTATTTTGTTATTTGCTCTTCCGTATGATCAATCTCTTTTGTTAACGCATCGTATTCCTTATTATTTCTTACCTGGTAAAGCTGAGACTTAAATTTCTTCTGGTTTTCCAATAGTTTCTCAATTTCCAGATCATTTCTATTTCGGGTTTTTAACGATTCCTTCTGTTCCTTTTCCTTATCGGCGATTTCATTGTTCAGATTTTCCATTTGTTCTTCCAGCTCTTTAACAGTATTGGGAAGATCACCTCTCAACTCTTCTAATTCATCAAGCTGATCGTCAATCAGCTGAAGCTGGTACATAATTTTTAATCTGTTATACAATTTAATTGTACTCCTTTAGTTTTTATAAAAATTCACAGGGTTTGTTGATCCGCCATATTTAAAAACTTTTATATCACTTTTATTTCTTGTAAAGGATTTTAATCTTTTGTTTAGTTCTTCAAGGACATGAACTTCAGTTTCATAGTGTCCGGCATCAATTAATAAAATGTTATCCTCTGCATCCTGAAAAGTATGATATTTTATATCTGCTGTTACAAAAGCATCGGCACCTGAAGCTATAACACTATTCAGCATATCAGAACATGAGCCGCCACAGACGGCAACTTTTCTAATACTTCTATTTGTACTGTTAGTGAACCGTAAATTTTTTGTTTTTAATGATTTACAAACGTGCGTTAGAAAGGCATTCCTCTTTAAAGGTTTTTCTAAAATCCCTATTGCGCCCATACCATAGTTAACAGTTTCATTCTTAAGAGGGTAAATATCATAAGCTACCTCTTCATACGGGTGCGCTTTAATCATGGCATTAACAACGCTTTTAACTTTCCAGTTATCAACCAGCACTTCTAAACGAATCTCATCAACATATTCAAGATTGTCTTTTACACCTATCGCAGGCTTTGATTCATCGGTGCCTTTAAAGGTTCCAGTACCTTTTAATCTAAATGAGCACCGGGTGTAATTTCCAATAATTCCGCCGCCTGCATTATGTATAGCTCTTGAAACCATTTTAACACTATTCTCCGGTACGAAAACGACTAATTTGTACTTTTTGTCTGATATCTTTTCAAGAAACTTAATGTTATCAAGCTGTAATTTTTTGGCAAGTATATGACTTACACCATCTTTTGTAAAATCTAAATTTGTGTGAGCTGAATAAAGTGTGATATCTTTTTTGATAAGTGTAGAAACAAGTTTTGAGATTTTGTCTTTTTCAGTATTTATTTTGTTAAGAGGTCTGAATAACAACGGATGATGCGTTATGATAAAACTGCAGTTTTTTTTGACAGCTTCTTTAACTACGCCTTCGGTTAATTCAAGGCATAACATTATATTTTTAATTTGTCTTGAACCACTACCAACCTGAAGACCGACATTATCTTTTTCCCATGCTATCTCTTTCGGTGCCCA